>JASHXO010000096.1 GCA_030043495.1 Candidatus Rhabdochlamydia sp. | reverse complement strand
AAAGAGGCGAGCAATCCTTTTTGGCCCGCGTTCCTCGTTTGAAGATTTCTGATCTTCGCTTAACTCCTGTCCAGAAAGCTGAACTCGAAGATTGGCAGCATGAGGCCAAAATTAAAGGGAGATCATCCGATCTTTTCTTTATTCCGTATAATCTTTCCTCAGACTGCCATATTGAGAATGCCTTTTCTTATCTTAATGTTGAAACGATTGAACAGCAGCCTACTGGAGAAGCCCGCTCACCTCTAGAGATTCCTTTACAACCAGGAGACCGTGTGATTGCAGTCGACGGCCTTCCCATTTCTTCTGCATATGAGTTGATCAATCTCTTGCAATCCCGACATATTCAAATCATTGTCAATACAGAACTCCCTTACGTTGCCCCAGTTTCTTGGAAAGAAGCTGATAGTGCTTTTGTGACCGGAATTCATTGGAATGATCTGGAAACAATGATCCAATCGATAGGCACAAAAGAGCCGGCCAAACAAATGATGAGTCTAAGACTGCTGAATCCTGTTTCTCCCAAGCCGATGAGTCAATTGTCGATCCCTGAAGAAAAGAGAGAGCAGATGGAAGCCGCCATTGTTGCTCAACGCAAAGAAATTGAACAAATCAAAGATCCTAAACAAAAAGCGCAAGCTGAGCGGTTGTTTGAGGCTGGACAAAACCAAGTCAAGCTCGGCATCCTTCCTGTGAATCGCAATATAATCTACAATCCTTCTCCATTTGTGTTGTTCCACAATGTGTTCCAAGAAACTTGGAAGACAATCGTTGCGCTGTTTAGCGGCAACGTCAGCCCAAAATACATGACCGGCCCTGTCGGCATCGTTCATGTGATGCAGCAAAGTTGGGGATATGGATTTAAAGAAGCTCTCTTCTGGCTTGGGATGATCAGCTTGAATCTCGGGGTTTTGAATCTTCTTCCGGTCCCAGTCCTTGATGGCGGGCACATTTGTTTCTCCTTGTGGGAGTGGATCACTAAAAAACCTATCAAGGCGAAAACGATGGAACGGCTCATCATCCCCTTCATCGTCCTCCTCGTCGCCCTCTTTATCTACATGACCTACAACGACCTCATGCGATTGTTTTCTGGTTTCTTTAAATAGACATCTTTCACATTATCTCTAATTTCTTCTTTAACGGGATTCTTTTTCCAACAACTTGATCATTTGGTAGAGGATGTTGGAGCCAGTTGCGCAGACTGGAGGTTTTGCAAGGCTTGGTTGGCAAATTTCAAGGAGAGTGCGCGGGTTGGTTTTGAAGGTATTAGTGCCGTAATCGTCGATTTGAGGCATGCGATAGGCGTACCAAATGTGCCAGTAGAGTTTTTCTTTGATTTCATTGCGAATATCGAGACGCTCGAAAGCTTTGAGGAGTTGCGGATTGGAAATATCATTAGGAGAACGGAACATAAGATCGAGGAATCCTATAAGCTGCTCTTTTTCATATGCGCATTGTAATTTTTCTCCTTTGATAGAATGATCTGAGATGAGCTGTTCGATAATGTTTGTACCCCAAAGATTTAAGACCGACCCTGTCGCTTCCGTCAACGTTTTTCGGATGTCGCCTTTTTCTAAAGCTACTTCTCCATATCTGTTTTGATATTCTTCTTTATGAACATGGCTTTCACCGAATTTTTTTAAATGCGATTGATAAATAAGGCCATGGAGAGAGTGTTGGACTTTTTCCGGTAAAGCTCGCAAAGCGGTGAGCAGTTCTTCATTGGAAACGCTAGGGGATTTTACTTTTTCCAAGAAGGCACGTAATTGAGCTTCTTTCCATTTCTCAGTTGCGATCTCCAGCTTTCTTCTTTGCATGATGATCATCTGTTCGATCAGGTTCGCTCCAGCTGGAGAAATGAGCCAAGGAAGTTTGATCTCTTGAAGCTTTTTAGGATTGTTGCGCAGAGTTGTTGTGCCATGATCATGGACATCGGGTGTTTTGTCGTTCACCCAAATCGAATAACGGAATCTATCGATGACTCCTGGAGAAGTTTTTTCCAGTTCCTGTAATGCAGCAGAGAGGTCGGATGGGCTGGCATCCGTTCTCGATAGCACGCGGGTAAAGGCTTCGAGCTGCTTTCTTGTTTGTTCACAAGCGATCATTTCTTGGGAAGCTTTCTCGATTCCAGCAACAGGGTCTCTAACAATTGAAGGAACGATATTCGCCGATGCAATCGCTTCTTGCTGCCTTAGTTCGGGAATGCGCGTATAATGGTGCATATAACTGGTGAATGTAGGTCTTTTTTGTCCGAAAAGAATTTGATCGATCTCCTGTTCGCTGATAAAGCGAACGTAACCATCATTTGCTTCGATCCATTGCCCATTGATTTTTCGATAGGCGATATAGTGTCCGCCGCCAAAATCGCCGCTGTGGACATTGAATGCATCGAGTTCATAGGCAATGGGGACATTGACGCTGGTCGCATCTGCAGGAAGAACAAGCGTTTGATGAATCGCTAGAGGAGTGGCAATTTTAAAACCGACCCCTTCCATGCTGGCACCAAAACGTTTAATTGTTAGCAACAGTTCTTCAGGCGCTTGAACAAATTGACGGCCTTCGCCGATCAGCTGGAATTGTTGAACTTGCCCATCAGGAAGCAAATATGTTCCAGCATCATGGCCTTGCAAATGAGTATTGCGGAAATATTCAGAAAGCAATTGCCGAAAAGAGAGGTGCCCATTGTTTTGCAAATCTAAGATGATTTGATAATCGTCATGGGTCATGGATGAGACATTGTCAATCGTCAAGCGGGAATAATCATCTTTACGCAGCTTTTCTTGATCGGCGGGTTGAGGTTCTCCGATCGGGTGATAATGTCGCTTTGTCTGCAACAGAGAATAAGGTCTAGGAAGAGGATTTGTATTGCCGTCTAGGCGCATGATATGTTCATAGCGGCCCATCAGCATTTGCATACCTTCCCAAGCATCTTCCTGACGATAGGTTTGTTTAGAAAAGATTTCGTGAAAAGTAAGCGGATTCACGCGACCGAAAAAGTGATTGAAAGCGAGTCGAACATCTTGAGAAATAGAAGCTGGTACAGGTTGTTTCAACATTAAGGCAGCTTCGTAGGCCTGCAATGCATTCAAAAGCGCTTTTCCATGAAGCTGATTTTGGGCGTTTAGATTATCTTGAGCATAATGGTTGGCAACTGCTTCATAGGCGCGTTTGAAATTAGGCATGGAAAGGATCATCGAAAGTAGAGAATTTGCCCAGCAATTAGCCCCTAAATTTCCAAAACCGATCGCAAAGTCCATTGCTTTGGGAGTCTCGCTTGCTTTAGGAATCTGAACGTCATTGGCTTTAGAAGCCTGGTTGGTAGATCCTGGATCTACAGAGAGCGATGCTGGTTTCGTAATAGGATCTACACGATTGACAAGAGATAGAACATCTATACTATGACTTAGCATTAAGCCAAGTTTTCCTTGAATATCCAGCTTTGTTTTTTCAACATCGATGATAACATCTGGGATGGTTGATGTTTTTCTCCATGTGAAATACTTAGAAACATTGATAGGAGCGCGGTCGAGAGTGTCCGTGATTTTATCTTGTAAGATAGTCATTCTTTCGACAGCATGTTGAACTTTTGAAGGGTCTGTGTTTGAGATGTAGTTTGTATAGAGGAGATCGAACTCCGTCTTAAAAATTGAAATATGAGAATAATTGACTTGTTTAGACATATTTAAAACCAAAAATTGTAATTTGTTTATTTTAATAATTTTATGAGAAAAATTATAACCTGTTTTTTTATTAACCTCCATAAAGTTTTAATTTTAAATATTTTTTCATTTGCCTTTGCTGTTCAAGGAGTTGCTGAACAATCATTGAGATCTTTGACGCTAGATGAAAAAATCGGTCAGCTTTTTATCGTTTCTGCATGTCAGCTCAGGGGGAAAGACCATTTTGAAGATCTACAAAACCTCATTTGTGAGAGAAAAATCGGCGGTGTGATCATGAAACAAGGGACGGCTGATGGGCAAAGAATTTTTTTTAATAAACTCCAGCAGCTTTCGCATTTGCCTTTACTTTGCCTCCAAGACGGAGAATGGGGTGTGAGCATGCGCCTCAGCGATGTGATCGTTTTCCCACGCAATCTCACATTAGGAGCGGTACAAGACTTTGCTCTTTTATTCCAACTCGGTCGGGAAATCGGCAAACAATGCCGTTTGGTTGGAGCTCATATCAATTTAGCACCTGTCTGCGACGTGAATTGTACTGCTCAAAATTCCATCATCCATATGCGGTCATTTGGCGAAGATCCCTTTCAAGTCGCAATTCGAAGCCACTTGGTAATGAGCGGGATCCAATCTATGGGTGTGATTGCCTGCGCAAAACATTTTCCAGGACACGGAGATACCATCACCGATTCGCATGAGGACTTACCCTTGGTCGAACATGAATGGCATCGATTGAGACAAGTCGAGCTATTGCCATTTAGATATTTGATTCAGGCTGGGGTAAAAGCTGTGATGTCTGCGCATCTTTGTGCAAAGTCCATTGTCGAAGAATCATTATTGCCAGCAACTTTTTCTCATCGGATTATAACCGATCTTTTACAAAAGAAGTTAGGATTTGAAGGCCTAGTGATTACCGATGCATTGAATATGAATGCTCTCTCCAAATATTATTCTCCGGATCAAATTGCGATCAGAGCATTACTTGCTGGCCATGACTTGCTCTTGTATGGAGATCATATTGCTCCTAATGTCGATCAAATTCTTCGCAATGATATCCCTCAAGCGATAGCAGCGATAAAAATCCGAGTCGAAAAAGGGGAGATCCCCGAAGAGCTCATTGATGCAAGAGTGAGCAAGATCCTAAAAGTCAAAGAAGGAATCGGACTGTTCGAAGAAATGCAGGACCGATCTATTGAAAATTTAACGGAAAAAATCAACTCTCCTGAAGCGTATGATCTGAAGAAAAAATTATTTCAGGAAGCAATCACTGTGGTACGCAATGAAGGTCTACTCCCTCTAGAAGAAAGGAACGCCGCATTGATTGAATGGGGCGAGTCCCCAGTATTTGCAAATAAGATCGCTGCCGATCGATTTTCTTTAGAGGATCCTGAACTTTTTGAAAAAGTAAAAAAATTTTCATGCTTAATTGTTTCTCTCGCTAAGTTGTCGAACGGCTGGCCGAATTTTGGACTCGGTGAACAAGACGAGAAGATTTTGCAAATCTTGTCTGGCTTAAAGATTCCAACTGTGGCTGTTGTTTTTGGGACCCCGTACAGTCTTTCTAAGATTCCGCTTTTCGATGGGATAGTCATTGCATATGAAAAACAAAATGAAGCCCAGGAGGCGGCAGCTGATGTTCTTCTAGGAAAAATATCTCCAAAAGGACGGCTTCCCGTCAGTGTATTGCCTCATTTCGCTTTAGGGACAGGATATTGTTTTAATTAGAGAGAATTGCAAAACTGGGTCGATTGGCTGCTCGTGCGCTCACTTCCCACCTGGCTTTGCCTTTTTGGTGGATCCCTTCTCGCTTCAACTCGTAGGACTAATAAAAAAGCGTGCTTTTTCAAGATTTTGATATCAAAACATTGTTTTAATCCCGGAAAAGCATGCTTTTTTATTCGAGTCTTGCAATTGTCCCAATTAATTAAACTTGATTTTTAGTCACAGTTTTGTTGAAATGATAATTATAATATTTTTTTTGGTAAAATTATGTCGAATTTAATTCAATTAGATAATTGCGAATGGAAGTATGTTCAACCTCAATGCTGTTCAGAGGGACTTTCGCATACACGCACGGTCTACATTAGCTCACCTGGTTCAAACCCACGTTGGGTAGCAAAATTGGAAACATGTGAGTTAAGGCGACAAAAAATGTTAACCATTATACCACGCCCTGACGAAGTTGCTTATAAAATTTGTAAATTATTTGGTTGGAGTACAGTTCCAAAGACAAAAACATTTCATCAAAATTCCAAATTAAATGAAAAAGAAATCGAAAAATATTCTGATATGAAAGAGTATTTTGTAAAAAATGACTATTCCTACCCAATTACGTTTACTTTTCAAAAGTTTGTACATGGAGAAGTGCTTCTTGCTAAGGGCGAGCAAAAAAAAGCAAGCCCTCATCCAGAAGCGTTTCAAAAGGCTTTCCTTTTAGATATGGTACTTGGCAAATCAGATGCTCGTGGTGACAACTATATTATGGATGAGCTAGGGAATTTATTCTCTATAGACAATGAATACATTGGAGGAGAGGGATGTGACTCTTCAAGCGTATTACATGATTTTAGTGATTTAAAACAACAAGCAGTTGTATCCTCAGTTTTAGAGGATATTCTTAAAGTTGATTCATATCAGATCCAAAAGGTTCAAAACAAATTTACAGAGAAAGATGCTCACTTAAGATCTTTATGGGAACAAGAGCCTATAAGAATTAAATTAGCAAATATAGAGAATAATATTGCTGAGCGGTGGTCTGCCATTCAAAAAAATCTTTCAATTATACAAGATTCCATCCGAATACTTAAAAAAGAGAATGATCCTGTAACATTAAACCAGATAGAGCAACAGTTTAATGACATGAAATTACAACAATTGCTGAAAGAAGAAGAAATTGCAAAAGCCGATCGTTTGAAAAAAAAGGAAGAGAAGTTTATGGCAACAAGGTTTGAACGGCCAAATATGTCGGGCATTCCGCTTGCTAAGATTATTAAACTGCTTAAAGCAGGAGATTGCATTGTTCTGCACTATGCTGGGAAATGTGGGCATGTATATTCCCGGGATATATCTCCTGATTTAAATAAAATAAGAGTCATTTACGTTAATATCAATCCTGCTTCTGGTCTTTTAAACCCAGACGAATGGCCAGATGAGATCTCAAGAGCTGGGTTTTCTTTGGTTAATGATGACCTTGCGAAGAAACTTTGTCAAACTGAAGTGCCGCATAGGTATGACTTCCGTATGGCTTATACCAATTAAAGGAAGTGAGCTTTACGGCTCATCTTCTACTTGGGTCGTCCTCCGGCGGAACCCGGTATTTTCAAAATAATGTTGGGCCGAGAAAAAAGCTCGGCCTCCATTAATCCCAGGCCTTAGGACCTGGATTCACTTTTACAACTTCTTATCATCGTCGAGGATTTCTACCTCAGCTTCTTCGATGTCTTCTTTTTTTCCCCTCTTTTCTTGAGGGCCACCGCTTCCAGGAGGAGATTGCGCTGCTCCTTCAGCACCAGAGGCACGTTGCATTGCCTCGCCAATCTTTTGCATGCTGGCGTTGAGGTCGTCATGGGCTTTTTTAATCATCTCTGGGTTGGTTTGTTCAAGCGCCTTCTTGACAGCATCGATTTTGCTTTGAATGTCATCGACGACATCTTTAGGGAGTTTGTCTTTATATTCATTGAGTGCTTTTTGAGCGCGAAAGGCGAGCGAGTCCGCTTCATTGCGTGTTTCGATCTCTTCCTTGCGTTTTCTATCCTCTTCCTTGTGCTCTTCCGCATCATTCAGCATACGCTTGATCTCTGATTCAGTGAGCCCTGATTTGGCTTCGATGCGGATCTTTTGTTGTTTTCCGCTTTGCATATCTTTCGCAGAAACATGCAAGATACCATCGGCATCGATATCGAACGAAACTTCAATTTGAGGCATGCCACGAGGAGCTGGTGGGATGTCCGTCAAATCAAATCGTCCAATCTCTTTGTTGTCCTTGGCCATTTTGCGCTCACCTTGAAGGACGACGATTGTCACAGCGGGTTGATTATCAGCAGCCGTAGAGAAAATTTGTTTTTTCTGAGTTGGAATTGTCGTGTTGCGCTCGACAATGGGAGTCATTACGCCGCCCAATGTTTCGATTCCCAGCGTGAGGGGAATAACGTCGAGCAACAGAACGTCTTTAACATCTCCTGTGAGAACAGCCCCTTGGATCGCAGCTCCAACAGCGACGACTTCGTCAGGATTGACTCCTTTATGCGGTTCTCTCCCGAAGATATCTTTAACTTTCTTTTCAACAGCGGGCATGCGGGACATGCCACCGACGAGGATCACTTCATCGATTTTTTCTTTGGCAAGTCCAGCATCTTTCAGTGCTTTGTTGCAAGGGTCCACGGTTCTTTCGATCAGATCGTGGACAAGGCTTTCCAGTTTTGCACGGCTGAGTGCTAAGGAAAGGTGTTTTGGCCCCGTAGTATCCATCGTGATAAAGGGTTGATTAATATCGGTTGTTTGGGTACCGGATAGTTCGATCTTTGCTTTTTCAGCGGCATCGCGCAAGCGTTGCAGCGCCATTTTATCTTTGCTTAAATCGATTCCATGCTCTTTTTTGAACTCATCTAGCATCCAATGCAAAATCGCATTGTCAAAGTCATCGCCGCCGAGATGCGTATCGCCATTGGTAGAGAGAACTTCAAAGACGCCATCGCCGATTTCGAGGATCGAGATGTCAAATGTTCCGCCGCCGAGATCGAAGACAGCGATTTTTTTATCGTGCTGCTTATCGAGTCCATAAGCGAGGGCAGCTGCGGTGGGCTCAGGAATAATGCGTTTGACATCGAGTCCAGCAATACGCCCAGCATCTTTTGTCGATTGGCGTTGCGAATCGTTAAAGTAAGCAGGAACAGTAATGACGGCTTCGGTGACTTCCTCTCCCAAGTAGGCTTCCGCAGTTTCTTTCATCTTTATCAAGACCTGTGCTCCGACCTCTTCAGGAGTGATGACCTTGCCTTCGACTTCGAAGACAGCATCGCCGTTGTTGTTCTTCGTCACCTTGTAAGGAACGGTTTTAGTCTCTGATTGCACTTCGTTATATTTGCGGCCGATAAAACGCTTCGCGGAGTAAACGGTACGCTCAGGGTTAGTTACAGCCTGGCGTTTAGCTGCGACGCCGACCAGGCGTTCGCCTCCTTTGTAACCAACGACAGAAGGCGTCGTACGACCTCCTTCGGCATTCGCGATGACTTTCGGAGAACCTCCTTCCATGATAGCGATGCAAGAGTTAGTCGTTCCTAAGTCGATGCCTATGATTTTACTTTTCTTCTTTTGCTCTGACATAGTTAATTTCTCCTAAAATTGTTTTGTAAATTGTCAGCAGTGTTCAGAATTTCTACATTTCTTTGGACTCATTTTTCGTTTTAGAATCCGGCGCGACCGCGACCTTGACACTGGCGGGCCGAATAGTATGATCTCCACTGCGATAGCCTTTAATATATTCTTTCAAAATCGTTCCTTCGGGTTTCTCTGTTGTAACTTCCGTTTCAATGGCATGATGCATTTGCGGGTTGAATGGCATTCCTTCAGAATGGAATGCGGTGACTCCATGGTTGGCGAGCACATCTTTAAATTGTCCTAAAATCATCAAAAATCCCTGTGCCCAATTGCGCATCTCATCTGACAATGCTTTAGTGAATTGCAAGGCGTTTTCCAAGCTATCGATTGGGCCTAAAATTTCGGCGATCACATTATCCACAGCAAAACGCGTCATCTCCTGTTTTTCTTTTTGCATCCGTTTACGCGTATTGTCGATTTCAGCGAGAAGCCGGAGATATTTCTCTTTGTATTCTTTTAATTCATCTTCAGGCGTCACTTTCGTCTTTTGGGACTCAGGAGCGGGAGTTGTGATCGGTTCTTTTTCTTCTGTCATTTGTTCTCCTACTTAAGGCACGTTGTCTGATCTTCTAATAAAAGAGTCTGGCTCTGATCGAGGAATCCTGGATGATTCTGTTGGAATTCGAGATTGGAGGGTTTGGGGCTGCGAAAAGAGATTTTAAATTTGTAAACGCTCTTGGTCAAAGAAGCGGAAATCGAATCGGAAATTTGTTGAAGCTGGCCAAAAAGCTCGCGATAGGGGATGCGGTTAGGCCCTAAAATTCCAAAAGCGCCGCAGAACGTTTGATTGATCCGATAGGGAATGGCGATCACAGAACAGGCCGATGCTTCGGGTGAAAACGGAAGAAGGTCTTCTCCGACCCAGCAAGTGAGTTTTTCCTCGCTGCTCGTTGTCGTCAGGAGTTTTCGCAGCATCTGCTTGTTTTCAAAAAGGGAAAGCCCGCTGGCCAGGGCGGCAGCATCATTGAAATCGGGATAGGCGAGCAATTTAGAAAAACCTGCTTGAAAAAGGTCTTCTGCACTGAAATTTGTGTAACTGACGATGTGGCGCAGCATGAGCTCTTTGTACAGTCTAGCTCCGAAGGTCTCTTCTTCAGGATCAAGGTTAGGTCTTTCGATCCCATTAAGGCGCCAGTTAAAATAGGCTTCGAGGCGTTTTATCGTGAAGCTCGAAAGTTTTTTATTCGTATAGAGAATTTCTGTGCGGATGAGTCCAAAATCGGTGACGAAAACGCAAAGAAGGCGGCTATGATCGATGTGGACTAGTTTGATTTCGAGAATGAAGTCTTGGTCAAAACGGGGAGCGGAGAGAAAAGCAGCGCAGCGCGTGATTTCACTAATTTTTTCAGTGACCTGTAACAAATAGGCGGCGACTTCGCGCGTCTCTTTGCTCAAGGCGTGTTTAATTTCTTTGATCTCTTCTAATGAAATGCGCGGCTGGTCGAGGAACGCATCGGCAAAGGCCTTATAAGCAAGGGCTGTAGGGACTCTTCCTCCTGAAGAATGCTGCTGTTTGACATACCCTTCTTCTTCTAATTTGGCAAAGTAATTTCGGATGGTCGCAGAGCTTAAAGATTCAAACCCGTTTTCACGTAAGGTATTAGATCCAATTGGCTTTCCAGTTTGGAGATAAAGTTCGACAAGCCCGAAAAGGATCAGCTTTTCCCGTTGGTCTTTGGCAGGTTTTTTGGGTATTAACGATTTCATAAGATTTTTTCTTTATTTTATACTAACTATATCAAAGAGTTGCCGCGATGGCAAGGGAAAATTAGCAGTCAGGTGAGCTGACTGCTTATTTTTTGCGCAAGTTGCTCATGATTAATTGGTTTGATTGCCGACAATCAGCGGATCTTGGACAATCAAGGGAAGGACGTCGACCAGAGAAGGCGACCAATCCAATCCGCGGTAATAGACGATCCGCGAAGCGATATGACAAGCGATGATTGCCTTCTTATGAACATCAGGAACTTCGAGCAAAATCCTTTTTTGGTATTTTGTTCGCAACAATGGAGGGCAATAATTCAACAGGCAGCGAATAAATGGATCGCTGGGATCATTGCTTAAAATAATGGTTTGAAGATGAGCAAGTAATTGGTCTTTGTACATATTGATCCGTTCAGAAACCCATTCGGAAATGTCCGTGAGCAAGGCCTGAGTTTCTGAGTGAGCCTTAAGCAATAACTTTGCTTCTTCCCGCGCCCTCATTTTAATGATCTCGAGAATTTCTGATACTAGAGAGGGCTTTTCTTTTAAAAACTCTTCTTCGGATAAGGCCAAGCTCGAGAGGACTTCAAAGGAAGAGCAGGTGACGCCGCTCTTATTCGCAGAACTGTCTTTAATGATAAGAACGCCCAATTTTTCTAAGGAGCGCCGTGCCCATGGCGTTAAATAGAGATTGGCGCCTTCGACGATTGTCAGCGAGGTGGGCTTTCCCATCTCATCGAGGAAATCCTTAACATTATTTTCGTTGAGTGTTCTCGGCCGTCCGCCTCCAGGAATAAAGACATCGGCCTTGACCTGATGAACATTATGGCGCAGCAGATGGTTCATCTCGTTTCCAGACAGCCAATCTTCAATCAACTTGCCATGAACTTTTCTCCAACATAGAGTTTGTTGAGCATAGGCTGTCTGTTCTCGTTTTGTGCGCGTGTCGAGCAAAAAACCGCCCTCATTGAGCTTTTCTGGCGGGTAGAAGCGGATCGGTTTTGAATCTTTAAAAAGTTGAGCGATGATTTCTAAATCCAATCCGATGGGGTCAAAAATTGTTCCTGAGACGTCGATCGTCGCCAGCAATTTGGCAGTTTTAGGATAGAAACGGTACAAATTGTACATTTGATTGCCCGCGACATCGCCATCCGGCCCTCCAGACATTTTCACAGTAAATGGACGAGTGGTGGGATCGATCCCAAGAAATTTAAGGACCTCCTCCATGTAAACATTGACACCGAGAGATGTCACGCCAAACTCTTTATGATTGATCCCTGCTCCCGGTTTGCTGGTAATAAAAGCGCCGCCTGGCTTGTAGCCATAATATTTGCTATAGGCCGCAATCCATTCGATCATTACGTTATGCATGTTTTCATCGGGGCCGAGATAGATGTATTCGGGTTTCTTGTAGTAATCGACGATGTATTTGGGACGCAATTTGCCGCCCGCGTCACAATTGATGATTGAAAGAAAACTTTCAATGTATGATCGCTGTGTCTGATAGAGATACTCTAATTTTTGCTCTTTGTGAAAAGCTGCAAGCTTTTCTTTGATTTCTTCTGGACTGAGTTCAGATTCTTCGAGCTCGCGCTGATAGATTTCTTCTTCGGAGTAAAGTCTCTCATAAGGCTCGAGGAATATGACTCCTTTGGCGCCGCCCTCGGGAATGTCTTTGTTTTTTTTATTCTGTGTATAAGCGAGATTGTAGCATTCGGAAAAGACATTGTTCCTCTCAGCGATCATTTGCTCCATCCGATCGGGAAAGACAGTGCGTAGTCCTCCACGTGAAAGATCGCGAAAGCGAATGTGAAAACCGATAAAACACAGGCCTTTCATAAAGAAAATGGCAAACGGCAGCTCTGGAAATTTGTCTTTGCGTTCATAGGGAACCTGGTCGAGATAAACGGGGTCGAGGCGAAAGCAAAATGCCGTTTTGTTCTTGCGATAATAATTCGTTTTTAAAGTGTAGTCGACCATGTTCATCCCTTGCTTGAGGATGTTTTTTCGCCGGGTATCATTGAGCTCATTACCCGTATCGAGATGATCGACGAGATGGAAATAATCTCCGCGGATTTTCAGATACTCTTCAAGATTTGCCTTTTCAGGATCAAATTTGGCATCAAAAGCTTGAACTAACTTGACAATGAGTTCTGGATGCCTGCAAATGCCTTCTTCAATGTGATTTAGGGCATACATATTGACATCGGCGTGGACAAGCACCTGATGGATAAAATAGACCATCGATTTGACGAGGTTTCCTTGATTGCCTGTTAACAATCCAGTATCGACAAACACGTTTTCGATCGATTCCATGCCTTCAAAATATTTCAAGGTCACGAGTTCCTTTAGGAAATCGGGTAAATCTGCTTCTTCCCAGGCCGCTCCTCCTTTACTTCCATGCATGCCTAAGGACATCAATAAAATGTTTTGCCGACTATAAGGATCGATGTAAGTGGCATTGACGCGTTTCAAGGCCAGCTCGTGCCGATGGATGACTTTTGCTAGTCGATAGAGGAAGTTGTATTTCGGGACATTCCTCCAGGCAAAAACGATTTGCAATGAAGGGGTCTCTTTTTTTTCTTTCCAATCTTCATTGAAACGGACCTCATACTGACAGTTATCGCGCGATTTGGCCCGGAATAACATGTCCAACGCCATAATCAGCCGTTCTTTGGTCATCGCTTTGACGAACATCGGGCTGAGTTGCGCAATCAGTTTACGGACATCGCTTTCCGTAACTTGTGGATTGCGGGCTTTAACTTGCTGGAGGATTTCTTTTTCTTTTTCTTCGGAAAAAAGATCTGATGGAGTTTTTTCAACGTAATCACTGAAGAGGATTCTCGCGATGCGCAAAGGGGCTTTAATTCCAGGAAATGGAGGAGGTTCGTTGGAAACAAAAGAGCGGTAATTTTTAATTCCATATCGTTTATAATGTTTGAGGATACGCAAGTCTGCATCTGGGCTATCCAGGCACATCACATAGGCCATTTTTTTGAGATGGAGGTGGGAGAAAAAGTCGTTTAAATCTAGATTTTCCAGACTATGGACGATTAATATGATGCTTTCCTGGTCGACTTCCTCAAAAAAACTTGCTGGCATATGTTGATCGATCCAAGAGTAGTTCTCTTCAAATTTTTTGCTTTCCTTAGCAATGGCTTGCTGAAGCTCTTGTTTGGATAGTCTTTGAGAAGGACGTGTCAAACTGCTCATGAATCTCTCCTGGTCTAGCTTAAATAAATAGCATCTTCAAATATTTTTTTCACATGCAAACACAAAAAAATGTATAAAATAATATATTATTTGTTTGTAAAAATGTATAGTATGTTTTTTAACAGGATTCTGACATCTAATATCTTAGAGAACGTCTTAGGTAATTATGTATATGCCAATAAATAAATTTTCAATTAATAAACGTGCCAGATATAATATTCAATGAATAAATTTAGGTAAAAAATGAGTATCAAAACATTGCCAGATTCTCCACTTTTCACTCAGATGTTCACAAAGAAAGATTTGGAGACTTACGTCGCTTCTCTGAATGCTTTAGAGGTTAGCAATCTTCAGCGGGAGGTTTATTTTCGGGCCCTTGCTGAAGGCATCACCATCGCAGATTGGGATAGAGATTGGGGAAAATATCACTTATTCGACAGTACTGCCCGATTGGTTCATATCGTTTTCGAAAAGAAGCGTGTAGGTTTATTCAATGCGATCGGTCAGCGTTGCCCATCTGAAAAAACCGATCTTATCGTTAATCATTGCCCTCTGTTTTTAGAAAACCTTCTCTCAACAAAAGCAGATGCTGAGCTTCACAAAAGAGCGGATATCATTGCCCAACTCAGTGATCTAAATACGCAACTTTGTATCAAATATCACCAGTTATTTTCTTCTGATGACTCAAACTCAATTAAGTCTGCTTGGAAGGGGATCGAGACTTATTATCTTACACTGCCATCATCATTGAATTCGAAAGATATAGAACAGTTTAAATATTTAACTTCAGTTATCGAAGAAATACTGAATGGCAATTATGATGAAATTACTGTTCAGATCATTCTTGAGCGGCTGATGAGAAAAGAATCTTTTCATCCGACCTCTACGGATCTTTCAAATTATTTTCGAGTTAAGTCCATCCACAAAATGACTATGGATCAGGTCCACAATCGCTCCCTTCAAACTGCAGGTGAAAGTTTATGGAAATCGATTCACATCATTCCTTCTTCTGAGAATAAGCAAGGCAAATTCAAACCTCTTAATATTCATTCAGCAATAAGAGAAGTTTACACATCTCAATGCGATAGACTTTGCGGTTTAGAAATGACGGCCCCGACGGGGCTATTCAGTATAAAAAATATTTTTGAGTCTATTTACGAGATTAAAAAGTTGTTCGAAGCTTCTTCTATCATGAGCAAACGAAACAATTTAGAAGAGGCCGCATCGCTTCGTCAACATGCATTTGATTTATTCAAAGGATCCCACATTCCTAAAGAAGTTAGAAACAGTATTTTTGGAGAGATGTACAATCTATCTGGAAATAATTGGCAAATCGATGATTTGGGCGAGAAGTTGTTTTATAATGCCGATGGACTCGTCACATCTGATCATGAAAAAACTATTGCCATTCAAAATTATCTCAAATCCGACGCTTTCAACCAGCATGCGATCGCTTTTAATGTTCAAGGTTCTGTTCAGCCTTGGATTCAGCACTGTGCACGCGCTTATGATTTGATTGTGAAAGATCCCGCTGGAGGAGAGAAATTAAAGACAGCTCCCAAGACCTTAGTGCATTTTTATGCTCTTTTAGGAATCCTTAAAGGGTCTATGGACTGCTCATCTGGCAATACGATTGTTGATTATCGTCCCGAATTAAATAGAGTTGTCAATTTTTGGGACTTTGATGATGAGAGGTCAATCCCGACAACTGATAATTTCCAAGAATTTCGCATGTGGCAGATGGGCCTGCCTCAAAGCGCGCAGCCTTTCGATCGGGCAGTTCTGCTCATGTTTTTAGATCCTCGTCTTAAAGAAAAATTCATTAAACAACAAACCTCTCTTCAGATTTCTAAAGCTGCTTATGGAGCACAGCTGAAGCGATTGGAAAAACTCAGAGAGATATTCGAAGAAGAACTCGGCAAAGCCCAGATCACTCTCACTCCGCGCGAACTGTTTTTTAAAATGTTTGGTGGCCAAGAAGAATTCCACTCCATCAAAAGCTATTTCAACAATGACAAGACATATAGCGAAGAAGGGATCCGTATCTCGCCGATTGAAATTTTTGAATTCCATCTTGCCAACATGGGAAATGGGTGCTGGTATACAAGCGATGAAAACAAAAAGACCCTTATCAGCAGAAACATGAAAGCACTTTACTATCCTGATTTGCCGTAAAAAATAATTTCTACTGTTTTACAAGAGAAAGCCAAGCCGAGTTTAATTGAGGGCCAATTGCAAAAATCATGAGAGTGTGTTTGTTGAAAATTGTTTTTTTGCTTTTTGCAGAGAAAAAAAATCACTTGAGGTTCTATGACAGCAGCTGTTGTTGTTAAGGAAATCTGCGGTCCCTTCCCGGTCTGTATAGTGGCTGAGATATCAAAAACTCAAACTTTAGAGGAACCCAAAACTGAAAAAACAGTCTTAAGTTCGCCACTGCCATACCAGCCCACAAATCTCGAACAAGTGATCTCAAAGGTTCTTGCTGGCCGCTGTATTCTGTTTGGCGAAGGCTGCGATCCCTATTTCGCTTTTCTTGATAATGATTGCTTAGCCCCTTTTGAATTTGGAGGAATTTATTACAAGTGCGCGACTGCGGCCTATGAGGCGCAAAAGTTTCCCCCGCATCGGACGGATCTCGGGGATCGATTCAAAACTCTAAATGCGAAAGAAGCATTGGCTTTTTCTGCAGAAAAACATCTCGAAAAAAATCTGGAATGGTATGGGAAACGAGAAGAGATGATGTTTAACGTTCTGCGTGCTAAATTTGGTCAAAATTACACTCTTCAGCGTCTGCTTCTTTTGACAGTGGATTCCTATCTTTCATTCCATACCCTTTTTAAAAGAATGGACCCTTTTTGGACAGACGACAGTGATGGAACAGGCCGCAATCGCTTAGGCTGTCTTTTAATGTTGGTCCGTAAGGAATATGGGGGAATTGGAGAGACTTCGCTTCCGGAAAATTATCATCAATATCTTCCTAAAGTCGAGTCGAAGAAGACATTGACCCAACTCGACAAATCGGATTCGGGCATTTTTTCTGAGATTCACGATCTTAATGCGCAGATTAATGATGATGTTTACAAATTGCATTCGCAAATTGCCCGCTGTGAAGAAAACCAACAGTACACGCGCTTTCAATCTAATAATTTTCCTTACGATACGACCTTGGTGCCGCTGAGTTCGGGCAAGTATATTAATGCGAGTTTTGTCTTGGGAAAAAAGTTCATCGGGACACAATCTCCCATGCCGCACACTACTGAAGATTTTTGGTCGATGATCCTTGAACATAATGTGTCGATTGTGATCATGTTGAATCGTCTTACTGATCCAGGCGATGATATCTATTTTCCTTTCTCATTATCGGACAAAAAAAACTATGGAAAAATTCATTTGGAATTAATCGAGGAGCCTTTTTTCAAAACTGATCCCAGCTGGCGCCAAACTCCCCATGAAGAAGAACCTCATGCAGTCATTCATCGAAAAGTAAAAATTTGGCGAGATGGTGAAGGTGTGCACATGGTGAATCATTTTCAATATCATAATTGGCGTGATTTCTCTGCAGGCAATGAACGCGCGGCAGCTTACCTCGTAAAAGCAGTTCATGGGCTTCGTAATAAGAAGTCATCATCTCCAATTGTTGTTCATTGTCATGCTGGTGTTGGGCGGACAAGTGCCGCAATTACGCTTATCGATCAGTTCGAGCATCTTCTCACTGGGGAGATCGACATCAAACGCAGCGTCGAACGTCAACGCTCTCCGACAGAAGGCAGATGCAACAGCATGATACAGTCGCCTGACCAATACCTCTTTTGCTATCGCACATTGCGACTATTAAGCGATCATTCGATCTAATCGATTGTCACTCATTTATCAGCTTTCCATTGCTTGATAAACTCCTTGAGGATTCCATACGAATAAAGGCTGGCAACCTGTTGCGTAAAATTCAAAAAATCCACTTTTGCAGAATGATCAGCTTTATCAGAGATTGCTCGCATCACGATGAAAGGAACACGCAGTTCATGACAGACTTGGGCCACAGCAGCTCCTTCCATCTCAATAGCCTGAAATCCTCCAGGAAGTATCTTTCGGACATTTTCCGCAATGAACTCATGATGAACAGGATCCCAGACAAATTGATCACCACTAGCAATCACGCCAGGGTGGACTTTTGGAAAATAGATTCCAAGATCAGGAAAAGAAATTCCTGTCTCAAAAAAGTGGTCTGCGGCTGTTTTCATCATGCCAAAGAGATGATTGTCGGCATTTAATGTCTGGCGATCGAGGCTAAAGATATAAAATTGCGGAAAAATGGGCCGAATATCGATGTCGTGCTGCAGATACGTGTGCCCGATTACGACATCGCCGATTTCAGTTCCTGCCCCCCCGCCAGCAACTCCTGTAAAAACAATACTCTCGACATCAAAATGAGAAATCAACAAAGTTGCAGTTGTCGCGGCTGAAACTTTGCCGATGCCAGATAGTGTGAAAACAATGGGCTCTCCTTCAAATGTGCCTGTGACAAACTCTTTACAGCCGATCTGGACAGTTTCTTTATCTTCCATCTTTTCGAGAATCAAACGCGCTTCATCGGTCATTGCGCTCATAATGCCAATTGCTGCAAGAACGGAAATCATAGTTACCCCCAAAGTTCTTTAATTGACAAAACTTTAACGAATCTTTAATTTTTAACAAACTTTTGAAAAATACCCAGGAGAAAAATCTATGTTCCTATCCTCTTTATTAGCGCTCATCGCCTTTGATCCCGTGATCGAATTCAATGAAGTACGTGCCGCACTAGTGCTCTGTAAACTTAATTTTTGCAGTTTCGGCTACGTCAATAATCAACTATATTTATGAAGATTTAAAAAATTTCTTTAAAAGATCTTTCCTTCGATAAAAGTTTTGCCTAAATTCCGAATCGAATTTGGGCTTCATCTCTTCTCTCCGCATTTATTAAACAAAATATTTTAATTTTATTGTGATAATCTATTAACATCTAATAACTTGCGGTTTTATAATAAAAATTAATTTATTTATAACTAAAATAAATTAATTAATGAAATTGAAATGTTAATTAAACTTTTATATAATTAATTGAAATTAATAATTATTTATAAATATGGTTTAATTAATATGTCTGTAATTAACAATAACACTTCAGTTGTTGCGCAATTTCGGGATTTTGTTTCTCACTTCCAAGATGTCGATTCCCAAGATACAATTTCGATCGGTGATGGCAGAACCCTTCGGCGGAGAACATTCGAGTCAGAATTTCACAGAAAAGTCGATAGAGAAATACATGATCCTGAAAAAGCAGAGATCATCGCTAAAAGCTTTACTCAGCATTTGCGCTCTGTGATGCAGAAAGATGAAGTCGAGTTATTTGAAGCATGGATATTAAAAAACATCCGTTATTTGGGCTTTTTTCCTTTTGACCAGTACTGGATAGGAGAGACCGAAAAACCTATTACTATTCTCTTTTCAAAATATACAGAGAACTTAAGTGCTTTCTTTGAAGAAATTCGCTGTGCTGAACAACCTTCGAACTTCCCATTGGTGAGAAATATCGATGACCCTCTGAATGTCGTGGTCATCACGACTACAGGCGGCGGCGGACATAAAAGTGTTGCTGACGCACTCGCTCAAATTTTAAATCAATATCCTCTTAAATATCGTGTAACCATTATCGATATCGCTGATGTTGGAAGGCCTTCAGATCCTGTTTATGTGGCCTCAGGGCTTCTTTCCGTTGATGATGTTTATGATAAGATCTATCAACAAGCAAAAGAAACTCACCTCGCCAATCAAATCTGGCAGTTAAAGCCGAAATTAAATGATTTTATTGCCGACACGAGCATGAAGGATTTAAAAGATAGAATCCGTCTTCTCAATCCGGACCTCGTCATTAGTTCTTGCCACTTCTGGGAGCGTGACTTGGAAGTTGCTTCTTCTTTATGCGTCCCTTTGCGCTTTATCCATTGCGATTACGAATTGAGCTGGGCATTATTGCCAGTCATCGCCAATGCCAATCCAAAAGTTGTAAAATTATGGCTTCCTGCAACAGATCCAGAAATCCTTCGTCCTGCCAGCAGTCAGCTCAAGTCGGAACTTGTCTCACAATTGCGGTTGTCGCATTCTGAAGAAGAGATTGATCAGCTGCTTATAGAAAAAGTCCAAGCTTCTGTTGATTACTCCGGTTATCCTGTACGCAGCTCTTTTAAACGAAAAACCGAACCTAATGAAATTCAAGCAATTCGTGAACGATTTCAAATTGAAGAGGGCGCCCAAGTCGTCACTATTCAAATGGGCAAACAAGGCGTTGGTACGATTAAAGATGTCGTGAGAATTTTGAACGAAGACGAAACTGTCGTTTATTCTCGCCCCTTGCATCTGGCAGTGATGTGCGGAACAAATGACAAAATGCGCGAAGACTTGCTCGAATACTTGACTACCCATAAAAATCATTCCCAGATCCGTTTTGACATTCGTCCTTTAATGAACCAACAAGATACAGCTGACTTTCTCAATGTGACAGATGTGGAAATAATGAAACCGGGTGGTGCCGCAACTGCGGAAGCATTACAACTGAAGGTTAAAACATTATTCCAAGTGACATCTGAACATCCCTGGGAAGTTTGCAATGGTAACCAGATGGCACGACATAAAGTCGGTGAAAAAATAGAATCGTTGGAAAAACTTCCAGCTCAGCTTAAAGAAGAGCTAGAAAAAACCAACCAGGCTGATTATGATCCAATTCCTGCAGACGAGGTCATTCCTAGACTTATCGACGAAGCTGTCAAAGTTTTTGACGTCTATCATCGGGATAATATTGCCACAGATGCTGTGTTTGAACGGACATCGCCGGAAAATGTCCGTAAAATTTATGAAATGTTACAGGCGTTGCACGAGATAATGACCAAACATGACATTAAATATTGGATGGACGGCGGCACAATTCTTGGCGCTGATCGAAATGGCGGACTAATTCCTTGGGATGATGACGGTGACTTGGAGATCCATGAAGCAGACAAGGAAAAATTACTTTCGCTGACAGAAGAATTTACTGCATTGGGATATAAGCTTGTCGATCATGAACTTGGCCTGAAGCTATTCCCGAAAGAGAGCTATTTCCCCTCAATTGACGTTTTCACAGTGGTCAAAGACGAAGAGTCGGGCAATTATATGCTTAGCAATGAAAAAGCTAGGAAGCTTTGGCCAAAAGAATTTTGGACAGAAGAAGAGTTAAGTGAAATCGTGCCTTATGCATTTGGCCCGATCAAATTGATGGGATGTAAAAAGGCTGATCGCTATTTGACGACGCTATATGGAAAAAATTACAAAGACGTCGCATACCAACTCTACGATCACGAAAGAAATCGATTGCATCACAAAGTCGCTGTCCGCGTTGTCGATCGAACTCCGGCACGCATTGACAATCAGAATTAAAGAGCCTCGTACACGAAATTTTCTCTTATTTTTTAAGCAGACGTAAGCTGTTTAGGCCGACAAGGACCGTCCCTCCTTCATGTAGAATGACCGCGATCCATAGGGGAACGAGTCCAAGCAGAGCAGGAATCGTCGCGAAGACGATCACGCAAAGAGCAAGAGAGATGTTTTGTTTGACGATGGAGAGTGTCTGTTTTGCTTTGCGTACGAGCCAGTCAAGCAATGACAGATCATCGTTGAGAAAAACGATGTCCGAGGCATCAATGGCGGTTGCGCTGCCGATCTTTCCGAGCGAAATTCCCACCGTGGAGCGCGCGAGCGCCGGCGCATCATTGATTCCATCGCCCACCATGATCAATCCCGCTTCATGGGAAAATTCGGTCACTTTATTGAGTTTATCTTCAGGGCGCAAATTGGCAAAAACATCCTCAATCCCCACTTTTGCGGCAACAGCCTGAGCAATGTCCAAATGATCACCCGTGAGCATCATTGGTTTTAAATTTTCCTTGCTTTTTAAACGCTCAATCATAGAGATAGACTCAGGGCGCACTGTATCGAGGAAATGAAAGAGAAATAACATATCTTCGACAAGTAACAAAGTACTGAGATGGCCTTCGCGCTTCATTGAGCTTTGCAAGGAGTCCCAATTTTTCTTTAACGAATCTGGTATTTTTTGTTCGATAAACTCTCCGTGGCCGATAAATACATCGACAATTTTTTCCTTGAGGTCGACTTTTCCTTCTAATCCGAATCCATGGACAGCTTTAAAATCGATGAGTTCTTTTGGCTTGATTGATTTTTCTTTAGCAAAGGCCACAATGGCATCAGCGATGGGATGGACGGCATTGCGTTCGAGTCCGCAAGCAATCGCGATGGCTTCGTCATTGTTGCATATGGGCTTCTTTGCTGGGACAGACTCAATGGAAACACAAGTCAGTTTTCCTGTAGTCAAAGTTCCCGTTTTGTCAAAAGCGATCTTCTTGCAGCTTGCAAGGGCATCGAGGACGATGCCTCCTTTGAGGAGGATCCCTTTGCGGGCACAACTGCTAATCGCACTTAAATACGCAGTAGGTGTAGCGATAATCAAAGCGCAAGGGGACGCCGCAATCAGAAATGCCAAAGCCCGGTAAATCCCTCCTTCCGGACCAAGATAGGAAATGGGGAAAAATAAAGGGAGTGTGAGGGCAAAAATAAAAAATAGCGACATGATGACCATCGCGTACCATTTGCCAAAACGGTCTAAGAACCGTTGAAGTTGGGGTTTGGCTTCTTGGGCCTGGGTAATGAGCTGGATGATACGGGATAAAGTAGAATCGCTGCTTGTCCGGGTCACTTCAATGGTCAAAGTTCCATCGAGATTCCTGGCGCCAGCCTGGATTTCGTTTCCTTTTTTTTTGGGAACAGGATGACTTTCGCCGGTCAAATGAAATAGATTGACGAACGAACTCCCGTCTACAACTATTCCATCGAGCGGGATGATTTCGCCTGCTTTGATCAAAAGACGGGTGCTAACGGGGATTTCTTTGACAGCTTTATCGTACAGTATGCCATCGGAAGAAATCACACAGGCAAATCGGGGAGAAAGTTGATGAAGGCTGAGCAAAGTGCCTTTGGTCTTTTCTGAGACCATATATTCCATTGCGGCGGATATCTCGAAAAGAACTAACAAAAGAGCGCCTTCCATCCCACTGCCGATAATGACCGAAAGCAGCGCAGCCAACGTCATCAAAACATCGATATTGATCTGAAGGTTTCTAATGTCCTGAATGGAGCCCAAAAGTGCTGGAGTACCTGAAAAAAAGTATACGAACAGCAATAAAAGATTCGATAGAGAGGGAATAAAAAATGAAGTCGTGAACGAGGCGAAGAGCAAAACGCCGGAAAAAACCGCAGTTTTCAATGGTAAATTTTTGCCCCAAACTCTTGATTTAGGCGTGAGAAAAGGGCTGATACTCTCTTCTTTTCCGGAAGCAAAGAACTCATCGAAGATAAATGGTGCGGATCGATTCATTTAAGAGTATTAGCAAGAAGAGGGATTAAAAAATAGACAGCACCTGCAGTAAGGCAAAAAACGCTTAAGTTCCAAATGATTGAATTCCAAGCCCGGTTGCGCTCCAATTTTGCAGAAATAACTGTACATAGAATGACAGCCAAGGCAGCAAGAAGCGGCAATCCAAAAGTGGGATGTGACCAAAATCCTAACAAACAGAGCGCAGCGCTGATCAATGATCCGCAAAGAGCTCCAAATGCTTGTTTGAGGGGATGTTCGTAAGCTTCGAGCATCAGCCCGAGTTCTTCTTCAAGCATAATGCGCAGCAGTCGATTGTCATCGGCCATCAAAACTTCAATCACCTCTTCGAGAAGTTTTCCTGTTAAGCCTTTGGCAAGATACATCTCGGTTAGTTCTTCTCTTTCTTGCGCACGATGGTGTTCAATTTCCCAGCGTTCTTCTTCAATGACACGATGCAATCGCTCAATGCGCGCCCATCCAAGCATGGCGCTTCGTGCCGTTTTCCATATGACCCATCCAGTTGCAAAGAGCACCATGAGCAGCCATGCCTTTTGCAGAGTTAGAAAATGAGGAAGAACAACCCAAAGGATCAAAAGGACAATTGCCATCTCTTTTCCGGCATCGGCGCCTGAGGAAATATGTCCCGGCATTTCTGTGCCATGAATTTCCGCAGAGGCGATAGCACCGCGGGTACGCGCCTCTTTCAAATGTTCGACGACCGTTTTACCTTGGAAATGCTCGGAAGGAGGTGGGAGGGTCATGATCTTATCCTTCTTGGAGAAGATGAGTGAGGAGTCTTACCATGTCGAGATAGTCTTTGGTCGCCATGACTTCACGGATAGAATGCATAGAAAGTTGTGGACAGCCGATATCGACAGTATTAATTCCCGTACTTTGCGCCACAATTGGTCCTACTGTGCTCCCACAAGGCAAGTCGGACCGGCAAACATAAGATTGACAAGGGAGGTTAAGGATTTGACATGCATGGACGACGATCGCCGCAGAAAGAGCATTTGAGGCATATTTTTGATCGGCATTGTATTTGATGACGATTCCTTTTCCAAGAAGAGGAGTATGATGAGGTTCGTATTTTTTAGGATAATTGGGATTTAAAGCATGCGCCATATCAATGGAGACACAAAAGGAATTATTTTTTAATACGAGATGTTCTTCAGGATTGATTTTCAGCGAATAGGCAATTCTTTCTAAAACATGGTTTAAAAATGGAGACGCTGCACCTTCTTTGGAGCGCGAGCCAATTTCTTCATTGTCCCAAAAAAGAGAAAGCTGCAGCCTTTGATGCGCTGGCTTATCTAAAAATCCAATTGCATTTAAAGCAGCATGGACGCCTGCGAGATTGTCGATACGGTAAGAAGCGAGCATTTCATTTTCGATTCCGACAAATCGCGACGGCTCATGAGGGACAAGAAAAAGCTCAAAAGAAAGCAAAGAATGAAAAGAGAGATGGCGCCTCAATAATTTCTCCAAAACCTCGAGTGGCATTTTGGAATCTTCTGACAGTCCGACAATCGGGCTCAAATGATCCTGTTTATTCAAATGAAGCCCTTTTTCATTGACTTCGCGGTCGAGATGGATCGCCAGTTGCGGGATGAAGAACAGAGCATCGTCTAAATAGACAAGCCGTTCCTCGGGTTCACCTGTGCTATTTGTGATCACAACTCTGCCAGCTAAGGCCAAGTCGCGGTTAAGCCAGGAAGTGAGCAGAGGACTTCCGTAAATTTCGACTCCGAATTGGGTCATATTGGCTTTTTGATAAGCGGGAATGGGTTTGAGTTTGAGCGCTGGGCTGTCTGTGTGAGAGGCTAAAATGATTGCTTGGATCGGCTTCATCACAGGCAGAGCAAATGCACAAAGCGCCCCGCCTCTTGCCACGAAATATTTTTTTCCCAATTCGAGATGCCATTTTTCTTCTTCATTCAAAGGATGAAATTCTCGAATCGCCAAGCGGTTTCCGATCTCTCTGACCGCATGCCATGAGGTCGGAGAAGAATCTAGAAACGCCTTAAAGTCAGTCAAGATGTGAGACATTGATCCTCTTACGTCACAGGACGCAGCTCTTTAATTCCATTCATATATTTGTGTAATACCACAGGGAGAGTTACTGAACCATCTTCATTTTGATGATTTTCAAGCAATGCCACCATCAGGCGCGATGTTGCAAGGCCTGATCCATTCAAAGTATGGACGAGCTCCGGCTTTTCTTCTTTATGGCGATAGCGGATATGAGAACGTCGGGCTTGGTAGTCGGTACAGTTGGAAACAGAAGAGACTTCGTAATAGCGATTTTGACCAGGCAAGTAGACTTCGATATCGACAGTTT
>JASHXO010000095.1 GCA_030043495.1 Candidatus Rhabdochlamydia sp. | reverse complement strand
GAATTTATGTCCTAAACCCTTCTTGTTGACTGATTAATAAAAATACTTTACAAAGAAAAAATGACCAAATTTGACTTTTTTTAAAAATTCTATTACAATTTTTAATAGGAGAAGTGTAAACAAAGGAGTTTTTAAATGGATACACCACCTATTAATTCTACATCTTCAGCTTCTGAAATTCCAGGAGGCGAGGGACCCACCCCGTCTCAACAAGCGCAAAATGATCTCAATGAAATCCAACAGATCGATGATCAGATCGAACAAGCTTTGGCTAAGAACGAAAGTCCGTCACAAATACAAGCTTTAGTTCAAAAATTACAAAATCCGATGCAAGACCTGACAAAACTTGCTCATCAATTGTCCCCAAATGAAGCTAATTTGATCGATAATGCTGAAGAGCAATACCAATTCTTTTCACAAGGAGAAGAAGTAATTACACCTTCTGCAATTGCGTTATTTCAAGGAACCTGCGACACAGTTTCTCAATTGATCTCGGCGCCTTCTGGAGCAAATATCAATGTGCAAGCGCTCACGGATCAAAATCAACTATCCGAACTTGCCAATGCTTTACAATATGAAATGCAGGCCCAAGGCGGATCTGGAAACACAGAATGCGAAGAAATTCTCAACAGCATGAATAGTCCTCTTAAAGATCTACAACAGCTGGCAACATCGGGAGCATTGACTTCTGATCAAACTAACCTCGTTGATAAAATCAGCCAATTTTATCAGGATAATTTGACGAAATATGAAACCACAAATCCCGATACAGTCGGTGATTTTCAAGCGCTTCTCAGCAAGCTAGATGTATCATTGCTAAACGAGTAATTGCATAATGGAGATTCTGCCTACAAGTTCTCATGGACCTCTAGCAGGGGGAGAAGTTCCCATTCGCGAGCGTGTTCATAATAACTTATTGTCGATCCAACAGACTCAAGCAGGGCTGCAAATTGCATTGGCGTCGAATGATAGCCCCTCGCATATTGAAAGCTTATTGCAGCAATTGCAGTCGCCTATCCAAGACCTCGTACAAATTTCTATACAGCATCCTCCGGTACTTTCCCAAAATGAAATTGATGTGGTCAGTGCAATCCAGTCCCAATTTCAAACGATGCAAACAGACCTGCATGCGATATCCCCTTCCGCGCTTGCAGCTCTTCAAGGGAATTCCAGCACCCTTGATCAGATGTTCGCTACTGAAGTTGCTGGGTTGCCAGAACCCAATGTCTCTGCTCTGCAAGCGCAGAATCATCTATCGGCCTTGTCCGATGCTTTACATCTTCACATCAAAGCCCATGGGGTGTATTCTGAAAAAACGGATGCCATTGTGAATAGCATGCAACACCCTATGGCAGAATTAAACAACCTTTCCGACTCGGGCGTATTGACGTCAGCGCAGTCCGGTGTCGTCATTGCTTTAACTACGATGTATTCTACCACAATTCAAGTTCCAGGAATGGCAACTCCAGAAACGATCAAGCAATTTGATACTCAGCTTCGGACTTTAAATCAGCTCTTGACGAGTGGATAATTTCCCGCCTCTTTTTATTTGTATTACTCAAGTCAGCGATTTGCTGAAATTTAAAAAAAAATTATCTTCTCTTTCTTGAATCATCTAAAACTCTTCTTTTTTTTACCCTGGTTGTCTATTGTTACCATCATATGGAAAGTTATCTTTTTCCCGCACACTTTGATCTTGTTACACCAGATGGCATCATCACTTCGTTAAAGCGCACAGCTCCAGATGGGCTCGAAGTTGTCTTGTTGATTCAAAATATTTCTCCAGCATTCGTTGGTTTTCATATCGAAAAAGAACACATTTCATTCAACTTAAAGAGCACGCTAGCCCAACTTGGTCTCAATGCGACTCCGCAAGAGTATGAGCTAGATGAGCTAAATCACTCTGCAAAAGTACACATTCATGTCCAAGCCTATGGAAAAATCGGAATTGCCCTCCTCGACCATCTTACGGAAGGAGCCCACATCGGAAAGCTATTTGCCGCCGACCCTCACCGTAAGGTGCGCAATCCTGATTATCTCTTAAGGATGTTCGGACGCACTGACCGACAAGGACGCCCATTGCTCTCGCTTGGAGGCCCTAGAGGAAGAGATGAACTTCTCCTTGAAAAAATCGATAGCAGGACTGTTGCTTTTCTGCACTTGCAAGAAGGCGTCCTCGCCTATGATAACGAAGTGGTCTTTGGACTATTGCCAACAATTGGTAAAGCCTTGACGCACCGTCATTTTCGCTTGCGCACGTTGATCCAACTCGACCAGACCTGGCTTCCATTAGCACAACGCAAAGTCGTAAAAGGAGAAATTTTGCTCGTGCGCACAGCGCCTTTGCACATTCGGACAGCTTATGGCAAAGTCGTCGACGCCTTATTGCCGCCCAGCGTCAATCATACCACAGCTAATGTCCTCGAGCCCGATACAAAAGCTTCAGGAGATGTTTACGAACTCTATGGGTCCTCTGATCAAGAAGTGAATGTGATGCCGATTGAATTTTATACTTTGGAACCACATCGCGAACACGTTTTTTTTGCCGACCGCGACCAGTTACAAAGCAGCCTCGAAAATCCTGCTGTCTTATTTAAAGCCTTTCAGACCGCCCCGCTACCGATTTCGAACCGTGCTAGTGTCTTTGTTGTTAAAGGCGAACAGCTTCTCAATCTCCACTCTCGCGAGTGGATCTCACGGGAAACGCATATGAGTGAATTCCCTGGCCTATTTTATCCTGCCCAGCAAGCGCTTTTGGTCCAGCGATATATTGAACAACAAGCCGAATACCCCTTTTTAAAAGCCATAGAAGATGGGTTAATCACCTCTCAAGGCGTTCTGGTTACCCGCTATTTTCCCTCTCCCTTAATGAAACGACATTTATTGAGTGACCTCGTTCAACGCTGTCTAAAAGGAATTTACTTTCAATATCCCTCGTTGGCCTATGGCAGTTTTTTCTCACATGAAGACCGTTCCATGCTTCTCGATCTCGCCAAATTTGGCATTCCCATCTATTGGGTCGATGAAACTTCAGGCAAAGTCCTGCAGTACATCCCTAAGCCTAACAAAGACTCCGGGATGTTCGTTCCGGAACCCTTGATCGATACATTTGTCAAAGCGACTGCGTTCGGCATTTACGGCTCGACACTGCTGCATGGAGACTTTGAAGAAGAACTGACCACGATGATGCGCGGCATCATTGCCATGCGCTCGGAATATAACCACCGTTTGTTGAATCCTGATACACCGATCGCACTTGTCACTGGCGGCGGACCAGGGCTGATGGAAGTGGGCAACCGCGTCGCCAAACGCGTCGGGATCCTGTCTTGCGCCAACATCGTCGATTTTCGCAATAGCGGCAACCTTAATATCCAGGAACAAAAGCATAACCCCTATATCGAGGCCAA
>JASHXO010000094.1 GCA_030043495.1 Candidatus Rhabdochlamydia sp. | reverse complement strand
GTTAAAAAAAAGGGAAATCAAGCTCAGTCATTATTCGAAAAGGACAAAAGCGCCATTCTAAATCTTTTGGAATCGATCAAATGGGTCAATCAACTGCTTAAACAAATTAACGCTCGCAAACTTCAATATCAGAAAGGATAATGGCACTTGAATTAAATTCTTTTAAATTAGAGACATTCTCTTAGAAATGAGAGAATCAATGGATAGATGGCGTTAACCATCTATCCATAGACCAGATCGTGCAAAACGATTAGAGTTTATTATCAAAATGCTTCAATTCATTGAGGAGAGTATCTTTATCTACTCCCGCCTTTTTGGATACTGATCTTTCATTAATTATTCTGCCATTGAAAGCAAATTTAAATTCTGGAGGGGTAGCAGGATCCGCACGGTTTTTTATAAGCCTTAAAACATCTACGCTAACTAATTTCTTTTCGATATAGGATTGCTTAAAAGTCAGGTGATCCTGGGAGCCTACGACGAGTACATTTCTCAATTTAGTGCTTATCCCTGTAAGCAGCAAAGACCCATCGGAACCTTCTCCTGCTCCGCAACCTGCTAAAAATAATACTGGCTTAACTTTTTTAGTTGTGTCTAATGAATTGGCAATTTTATCCAATTCCATATCGATGTCATCGAGCGCATCGTATGAAAAATCCTTTCCCTTGACATAGTTTGCACTTCGATTACTACCGAGTCCTTGCATCCCCGGAGCTGCATGACCGCAAACCACAGCGAAATTATACTTCTTATGTTCCTGAATATTTGATTTTTCTAAAGAATTGGCCATTTCTTTGATTGACGTGATCTTTTCAGCAATATTTAGTTCGCTTACTTTTTTAACATCATCACCATTTTTTACATTATTGTCACAGAATATTACTTTGTTATATATAGAATTTTGAACTGACATAAAATAAACCATTATTACTGTTAATTGCTCGGTACTAATTATAACAATTAAAATAAATCATTTAAATGAAAATAATTTATTATATAATTAAACCTCAAAATAGTTAAATTAATTTTTAACAAGAACGGAAGAAGTAAAATTAATTTTTGACAATTGAAAAAGACTAAAAGTGTGTTTGTGAAAATGTGCAAGATGTTGATTTACAAATCTTTTCGCGAAAAGATTTGTAAATCAACATCTTGCACATTTTCACAAACACACTCCTAAGAGACAGTTTACAATTTAATATAAAATATTAATTACAAATAACATTAGCTTGATTTTTGATGAATTTTTTTGCAAGTTTTAATGCCGCTTCGAAGCACATACTTAAATAAAGTAGGGCAAGAAGCGGCAAAAAAAGGCGCAAAAAGCAAACTATGGTAATTTGTAAACATACTCTAACGGAGAAAATTTATGACAATCGCTTTAGCAATTCTCGGTGCTTCAGGAAAAATGGGTAAACGAATCCTTCAATTGGCTCAAAAAGATCCGCAATTCCATATCGTAGGATTAGGAACGCGCAATGAGTATTTCGGGCCACTTACCGATCTTATCGGCGATCATGGAGAACAAATTACCCTTGCTTCAGATACAGGATTAGCCCTTGCGACCTGTGATGTTGCCATTGATTTCACTTCCCATGAAGCCACGCGCGGCCATCTGGAAGCAGCGATCTCAACAAAAAAAGCCCTTGTCATTGGTACTACAGGCCATCCTCCCGATGCCAAAAAGGCGATTGAAGAAGCTGCAAAGATGATCCCTATTCTCTTCTCTCCAAATTTCAGTTTTGGGATCACTCTTTGCTTGGAGGCAGTATCTCATCTGGGCAAAAGGCTATATGGCACTTGCACAATCGACATTCTCGAGACCCATCACGTTGATAAAAAAGATCGACCCAGCGGAACTGCTTTGGCCTTCGCAAATGCTGTCGGGAATGGCAAGCCTGTCCTAGAAAACCATTGCACGCAACCACGTAAAAAAGAAGAGATCGTCATTCATTCGCTCCGCTCAGGAGAAGTGATCGGAGAGCATACAGTCATTTTCGAATGCAAGCATGAACGGATCGAATTAAAACATACGACACATTCGCGCGATGCCTTTGCCTATGGCGCTCTGCTGGGGGCTAAATTTTTGGCGAAGCAAGGGCCAGGTTTGTACTCCTTGAAAGATTTGTTTTCAGTATAAGCGAGAAAGAAACAAAAACATTTAAGCCAAAGTACTTTGTCAATAAGACCATAATATACTTAGAGATTGTCTCTCTTAGAGACTTTCTCTGAAAACTTAATTTTAGTCTAATATATTTCCTCATACGAGGTGACATTATGCGTAAACTAAAGAGAGAACGGCATCCAGTAGATCTCATTGATGCTAAGTGGGATAAAATTAAGCATTGCGAGATGAAGCTCAAAAAAATCAGTGAGAGCAATGCCTTGTTCCCCCACGTGTTTTACCATTGAATAAAACTAGTAGATGGGATCATCATTGAATTAATATGAAAAATGTTGCTGTAAAAAATTTTCTAATCGGTAGAAAACACCCCTTAGCGGTGATGTCAGGTCCATGTGTGATCGAAAGCGAAGAGCATGCGCTTTCTACTGCAGAAATGCTGGTAAAGATGTTCCACGATTTAAAGGGGGTTAATCTCATTTATAAATCCAGCTATGACAAAGCTAACCGTTCGGCCCACTCTTCTTTTCGTGGCCCAGGTCTTGAAAAAGGACTCAACATCTTAGAACGGGTAAAAAAAGAATTCGGCATTCCTGTATTGACCGACGTTCACTCTCCTGAAGAAGCAGCCGCCGCAGGCCAAGTCTGCGATATTTTACAAATCCCGGCCTTTCTCTGCCGTCAAACTGATCTGATCGTCGCTGCAGCGAAAACAGGTGCGGTGATCAATGTAAAAAAAGGACAGTTCATGGCCCCTTGGGACATGCAAAATGTCGTCGACAAAATCATCGCTGCCGGAAATGAAAAAATCATTCTCACTGATCGTGGGACGACGTTTGGTTATAACAATCTCATCAGCGACATGCGCACAATCCCGATCATGCAAAAATTTGGTTTCCCTGTCTGTTTTGATGCTTCCCACTCGGTCCAAGTTCCGGGCGGGCTAGGCAATGCTTCTGGAGGACAGCGAGAGTTCATCCCCACGCTGACGCGCGCTGCGATTGCCGCAGGATGCAACTGCCTCTTTATCGAATCGCACCCCGATCCATCAACTGCTAAAAGCGACAAAGACTCCGTCTACCCACTTTCTAAACTTTCCAAACTTTTGACAGAGGTGTTACAAATTTACTATCTCGTTCAAGGCTTTCAAAAAATAGACATGCTCTAAGTCGCTGAGGTGACGGTATAAAAATTTGGCAGATAAAGATTTGGTTTTAATGGGCAAATGGAATTTCGAAAGAGGCTTAATGTTTCGGTGGACGACGACTTTTTATTTACTTTTCTTGGGGATTGTTACCCTTTTCTGGGGTTATTTTCTTTGTCACGTCCGCTCTGACGACATCGCGCTGATCAAACAAAAGATTAGCGAACAGGAACTCGCAACCTCGAAAAGCGTCTTTGCCACAACACAGCAACAACGAAAAGGGGTCGTCAAAGAGATCTGGTTTTCTCAAGAAGACAACTCACGCCTGCATTACCGCATCTTCAGCGAGTCTTCTCTGCTCACAATAAAACCCAAAGGAAAAAGTTTCGATCTCATTGAGAAACTGGAAAAAATCAAATGTTGGATGCAAGATAAACTCTACGAACCAGGCGCGGGAATAGGGCCGATGCAGCAGATCCGATTTCTCGCTGCTCAAGAAGGATTGTACCGATATACAACTCAAGAATTTTTAGCGCAAACGGTCGCCCTTTCTCTATACCGGTTAGGCGGCCACGAATTGCCCAAAGAGACATTGACTTCAAGGCCATTTCTTAAAGGAATCGCTGAAGATGTTTCATTTGCCGTTTCGGGAAAAAGCCCGCAATTCAAGGCTAAGCATTTTAAAGCTGAGCTCAACACGCTCGAGGAGAAAAGATGAGAACTCTGACCCTATTGATGAGCTTGCTCGCTGCGCCGTTGATAGCAAATATCCCTGGACTTCCCGATAGTGATAGTGGATCTTTGTCTTCGTCGGATGCGAGCTACGACGGAAATTCTCTTGTACTCACAGGACATGTTGTCCTCGATCATGGGCTTGGTAAAATGACCGCAGAAGAAGCTTCGCTTGAACGCCAAGAAGCCGGTAAAGATTTTCCCTTTTCTCTGATTCAATTGCGAAAAGATGTTCTTCTTGCCCTCAAGAATAGCGCGCAAATTTCTTGCGGAAGCGCCGAGCTGGATTTTGCAGCGCTTAAAGGCATTCTTCATCCTCCGGAAAACGGCAAAGTCGTCTATACCGATCAGGTCAAAAAGAAAAGAGGTGGAGAGGTGAGTTCGCTCAAACTGACTGGGCAGCTCGTTCAGCTGAACTTTTTAAAGCAAGCGCACGATGGCAAAAAAACGGAATACGAAATCGATAACGTCCTCGCCAAAGAAGACGTCGTAATCGACTACGCGAATGATTTTCAGCTTTACGCCGACCAAGCGCTCTATCGCAAAGAGCTTCCTCGCAATTACAAATCTTCTAAAAAAGAATTTCAAGGAATTGTCACAGCCTATCCTAAAGATGAAGAATCCCAATGCCGTCTCACCCATCAAGGGGATGAAATTTATGCCGATATGGTCGATTTCGACCTCATCAATTCCAAGATCATGTTGCTGCATCCTAAAGGCATTCTCGCCACTGCCATTGTTCCGCAATTGCAAACAGGCGAAATGCGCTTCCAATCCGACCACCTCTATTGGGACCAAATTAAAAATACACTGATCTTGAAAGGACAAATCACCATTGATGAAAATTCTCTGGGAATCCTCAATGCAGAAGACGAGCTGCAAATCACACAGGCTGCTGTGAAAGGCAAATATTTGCTCAAAAGCATTCATGCGCAAGGACCTTCGACGCTCGTTTACAAGGATGAATACAATGTTTCCCATCGGCTCA
>JASHXO010000093.1 GCA_030043495.1 Candidatus Rhabdochlamydia sp. | reverse complement strand
CAACGCCTTCAAGAAAAGAAAAAATTTATGGAATCTGAAATTGCTCGCCTGACAAAAACGTATCGTCAAGTGAATGGCAAATCGACATCTCTTGCGCAGCTACTCTGTCGTCCAGAATTTACCTACCAAAAAATTTTAGAAGAATTCCCCGATCATGTGACTGATTGCGGTCCAGAGACTAACTTCCAGATCGAGCTGAACTTAAAATATGCAGGGTATATTGAAAGACAGGCCCATGAAGCAGCCAAACTGGAAACGATCGAACGTTTTCTGATTCCCAAAGATTTTAATTTTTTAGAAGTCACAGGATTGAGCAACGAGGCGCGCGAAAAACTCCATCGTATTCAACCTTCCAATCTTGGACAGGCTTCCCGCATTTCTGGCGTTTCGCCAGCAGATATTTCCGTTTTAATGGTCGCACTAAAAACAAAACGGCAAGCTAGCGAACCCGATGAAGATGACTGTTGTTAAATGTTGTTTTTGATAAAACAGAAGCAAGAGGCAATTGCAAAACTCCACGTCAGCAGAAAGTGGCGAAGACATACTTGGAAAAGTAGGAGAATCGCCGCCAGGCCAAGAGGTGGCAAAAGGGCGATTGTTATGCGACGAAGAGTTTTGCAATTGGCTCGTAAATCAAAAAAGGTGATTCATGGCGAGTTCAGATTCACTCCCGGTCGTTTTAGTCGTTTCTGCGGACAGCTATAAAAGCGCTTTTTTCAAACGCACGCTGAAAGGATTATTTTACGTGATTGATGCAATAGACAGTTTTACAGCAGTTGATTGGCTGAAAAGTGTGCAAGCATCCCTTATTATCCTCGATGAAAAAACTCTTTTAAACACATGGCCTATTATCGCCGACCACATTAGAAACCTGAGCGGCTACCGTGAGGTTCCTCTTTTATTGATCACTAACAACCTTAAAAAAAATTTTCTCGTTAAAGCTCTGAATATGGGCATTAGCGATTTTCTCAACGAACCTTTCGATGCTGATGAAATTTTTCAACGCATTCTTGTCGCCACTCAATCCAAGCCTGTGACAAAAAAAATTACCTTAATGGCAAAAAAATTCAAAAAAATGCCATCCACGCCCCCAGCTAAGCTCTCTTCACCTCAACGGTTCGTGATCACAGAAGATGCCATTAAAGAAATTGCAATTGTGCAGCAAAAACATCAGTCCATGTGCTTGCTGCTCTTAGAAGTGGACGGCTTTCAAAAAATTGCCCAGGAAATTGGCGAGGAAGGGATGCATAAACTGTTGTCTCACATTAAACATGTGTTCAAAGTTCATCAACGGCATCTGGATGTCGTCCTGCCTCAAGGCAATGGCCGTTTTTTAATGATGCTCCCCAATACTTCCCATCGCGCAGCGATGACAATCGCAGAGACTTTGCGCAAAGAGATCCAAGGAAAACCGTTCCATATCAAATCGCATTCAATCCCGCTTTCTTTATCGATTGGAGTTGTTACTCTCGATAAAAACTCAGCTTTATCTCAAAGCGCCTATGACCAATTCGGTTCTTTATTGGGAAAAGTTGATCATGCACTAAATAAAGCCAAGCGAAAAGGCAATCAAATCGTTTCGGAGTGAATTATGTGGAAATGGGTTTATTTTCTTGTGACTATCGCAACTTTGGGCCTGTCCGCCCAAATGATCACACCCTCGGACGCCAATGCTCCCACGCCCCCTCCTCATCACGCTGCTGGGCCCTTCATAACCACCTATATGATGATTTCTCCTTCCGCACGCGCTCTTGATTTTCAGGAGGCTTTCGAACAGCTGCGCAAGGAAAAATCTGCGGGAAAAGTGTATTTTGAACTCGCCGATGGGACAATCATCTCCAATGTCATCGATATGACGATGATGTCTAATTCGACCTTGGTCATGCTCCGTTTCAATTCTAATCAAGGAATCCGCTTTCAAGTTGTTAAAGTGGAAGACATTCTTAATCTCCGTTATTGAAAATAATGTTTCAGCTTCTTCGATTAAAATCTTATTCTATTTTTGAACAGCTCCTTCTTGAAGAGAAACTCTTGCGTTCCGATTCAGGCAATTGGTGCTTGATTAACGAGGGCTCGACTCCAGCGATCGTGATGGGAATTTCCGGAAAAAAAGAAGAGTTGGTCGATTGTGCAAAAGCCGCAGAAAATAAGATTCCTTTGATCAAAAGATTCAGCGGCGGGGGAACCGTTTTTGTCGATGAAGATACCTTGTTCATTACTTTTATCTCTCAAAAACAACTTCACGACTTTCCAGCTTATCCTGAGCCGATCATGCGATGGACAGAACAGATTTATGCACAAGTATTTCCACACCCTGGGTTTCGTTTAAGGGAAAATGATTATGTCATCGAAGATCGAAAATTTGGCGGAAATGCCCAATATATCAAAAAAGATAGGTGGCTGCACCACACTTCCTTTTTATGGAATTTCACCTCTGAAAAAATGCAATATCTGCTTCATCCTAAGAAAATGCCTTTCTACCGCGCTGGGCGTTCGCATGAGGAGTTCCTTTGCCGACTCTCGGAATATTTTGCTGATAAAGAAGAATTAATTGAACACATTATCAAAGAACTAGGAAAGCGCTTCCCTCTTAAGAATACTTCTCTGGAAGAAGCACTATCGATTGGTACTGATCTAACACGACAATCCACATGCATTATCTAAGAGACGCTCTCTGAATTTGAATAACCTGCTTTCGAAAAAATTTAATTTTTCAAGTTTTGAAATTAATAACACAAATTAATAATTCTTTTAAAGATAATTTTCATGAAAGCATTTGATTTTTTTTATCTTTAACAGTACCTTTGCACATATTTATTTTTTCTTAATCAAAAAAAGGCGGTGCAATTAGGGTCAGGTTTAAAAGCTCTTGTTCCTGCTGTTGGAGCGGCTGTCTTCCAACATAACCTCTATTACACCGCCCAAAAAAATGAGTGCATATGAGTATTAATATAAGAAAGTCGGATGTTGTTGCAGAATACCGATTCACTTCCTTATCCGAAGATCTGGAAAAATGGGTGAAAAGCGATCAAGTGGAAAACCCGAATCCAGAAAATGTGACAGTGATATTTAATCATTATCTCAAGAAAATTCCAGTTGTAAAAGAAAAAATCCAGCAGCTCTCAAATTATCATTGCATTTCTGAAGTGCATAGTTCAATGACCCTTTCAATGATTTTTTTCACTTATCTCGATGATCTCATTGAACATTATCAAGCACAGCAGGAAAATAGAGATGAAGAGCTTGATAAACAACTACAGGACATCAAGCTTTTATTTGCTCATGGGCGCTACGGTCCAGCGAATCAGAATCTGAAACAGTTAAATGTGTTCTTGAAAGAAATAAGAAGCAAATTAAATCACTTCGATATTCTCCCATCCAACTTTGATCATATCATTTCTGCATGGTCGGATATTTTACAGATTCAATACATCGGGGATCTGAGTATAGCGTCATTATATGCCAATTACCCAAAACATCATAAAAATCCGCCTCAAAAAGCAACCACTGTCAACATATCGCGCCGACGTCTTGAAAAGTGCTTCACAATGGTGCTGCGCCAAGTGTCCAAAGATTTTGCTTGGATAGCAAACGAAATACGAACCAAGATGCCCGAGCAAGGAAATGTTGATTTGCTGCTAAGCAAGGAGATGACAAATCCTTTTTACCCTTCTCCTACGCCGCTCTCTGATCAACGAAGAATCTATGAAATTGAAATGCAACAGAGTTTGCTTGCACTTTCTTCATTGAACTTCAATGATAACAAAGCATTGGAAACTCTCGCCCACCGCGTAGAAGACGTGACACGTAAATTATGTCCAGATGCAAAAAAAATAACAACTTGGGAAAACTATGTAAAAGAAAGACCAATATTTGCCCTATTGGGTCAAGAAAGACATTCAATAATGAATCGAGAATTGCAAAATTACAATGAATGCGGCTTGATCAAAGATACCTTTTTAGATACTCGGTTGATATATTTGGCCAAACTTATGCGATCTTTGATCCTTTCCAATAATATTTGGAAAAATTATCAAAAAACAAAGGTGATACCTGTCTTAGTTTCTGACATCTCATCCCTTTTTCCCACCCCTGTTTCGGTTATCCAATATGATGAAAAAATGATGAATGAACTCCTATCCAATTCACTGCCCCAAAAAACACAGAAACAACCCAATTCAGTTGCCAAAAAGAATGTGCAGAAAGGCAAAACCCTTATTGATAGGAAGAAAAAACAACCTCTTAAGACGGAAATAAAGATTCAATCGAAATCGAACACATCCAAATCCTTATTACCACAAATTAATCAAGTAAGTGAAAACACCGAACCAAATCCCCTTCAGATAAATTTTACTGAGGAGCTTAGAACAAAATTATATGTCCTATACACAAGGCATCCATCCACTGCCTTGAGACAAGCTCTTTGGCATTTAGAAGCTTTGCTTGCATATCAGGAATGTTTTGATGATCTTGATTCGAGGTTAGTGAATTCCTTGACCATTGTAAATGCTGTTACAAATTCTGCCCATAAACTGCTCGAACAGACCTACCGTTTTTGCTTGAGAAAAGAAGGCGTTCCTCTTCCCACAGAACATAATTTGAAATTTTACTATCAAGAACTCCATCCGGGATCTACAGATTACCCAGAAATCGTGCAAAAGTTATATTTGGCTAATACTTGGTGCCGCTATTTTTATCCTAAACATGCAAGTCTTAAGGGAATGAGTACGCAAATCGCAGATATTCCTCCTGTCATGGATTTACTCGTAAAAATGGCAGAAGGCCAAACTCCTTCTCCAAATTCCCTGCATCAATTTGTTCATGAAACAGTTGATCAAGCTTGTTTGCATGTGAACTATCTGCTTAAGCACATGTCTATTCCAGACTCTGCTTCTGTACAAAGAATTCAGAAACAACCTATTAAACTGACAGCACCTTTAAAGGTAGATATCTATCATCCTGTAAGCAAAAGTTTTGAAAATTTTCTCAAAAAATTTCATTTAAACTCCTATCATCCAGTCTACTTATCCATCAAACAATCATTAATATCGATGAAGATGTTGGAAGTAAGTTTGCAACAAATGAATCAGGCGAAAGACTTACACGCATTTTCTGCATGGAGCGTTTACAGTTTGCAGCAATTGCAGGAATCAATGGAAAATGCGTTGCATGCGATTGAATATTTCCAATATGGAACGACAAGTATCGATCACGAAATGAATAAATTATCTGAAAAAATAAGGTTAGATATGGGGGAACTAGCGACCGCTTATCATCACCTTTCCTATAAGACACGTTATCCAGCTGAATTCCTTGAAGAAACTATGCCAGCTCAAATCATTAATGACCTCGAAGTTCTCAAACAATATCCTGAAATTATGACAGGCTTTCAATTGCAAAGCCAACCTAAGATACTCTGGAAAATGCCAACCAAGAATGCTTCTCCTCAGACCATTATGCAGGAGTTGATGCAGCTAATTGACACAAGTGCACGCTTCCTTAGTACCCAAGTGTTTCCTGCTTTACAAGTTGCTTATTCGGAAAAGCGAAAGGAATAATCTTTATCCCATTCAAATTCAGAAAACGTCCCTAAGATTGATAGGGGAAATGTTATGACTTTTCGTAGAAATGGGAGAAACGTCTTTGAAATTTTGAAAATTATAGAAACACCGGGTCCGCATGATACGGACCCGAGTGAACCCAGGTGAGGGCCGGGTTTCCGCCGGAGGACGGATGAACCCACCTGAAAATTTTTGCAAATAAAAAATTCAACTCGACTTCGGAAGAGCAAAGAAGAAAAAACCGTCGAATGGGGCCAGGTAAGGGCTGCAATAACCTAATTCTCTAGGTGGGACCGCTTCCTAAAAGGAAGGCTTAAATTTAGCCTGCAGTTTTAGCGTTGTGACCCCCTAATGCATACTTATCGTTAATGAGCATCGCGATCTACCGTGGGTATCCCATTCAACGGAAAAAAATCAGAAAGTACCTACAATTATATATTCCCGAAAACAATTGCGCAACTTCTCCTGTCCAAATCATGCGCGCTCCCGTACTCCTAAAAGATTTAGATACTAAAACGACAAAAGAATCTGGCACGGACACGCACAAGGGCACGAAAATCTTTGTGAAGCGCTTTGGAGGATTTTGTTTTGCAACAAATCTTTTAAGAAAGTAAGATTCGCCGTCAAAATTTTTAACAGGAGGGTTTTATGTCATCACTGGATGTCACTCTTCATAATTTTATTGAAAAATACAATGTTCTACAGAAGCCAACAGAACAAATTAGTGAATACTTCCGAGAACATCCAAATTTTTACAAGGTCGCATTGCTTGTAAATCACGTTTTCCGCGCCCTTGCAATGGCCGCCTTCTGTTACATGCTGCCTTTCTCAGCTCCTGTCAACATTGCTATTTGTTTTGCAGGGTCGCTCTTTTATCGTCTGACTGTGGAAACAAATTGCGCCTATAAATTTGCTTTGCCGGCTTTTGCCGGATCGGTCGCAATTCCAATAGCAATTACGGCACTGAATAGTCTAGTCACCGGCGTAGCTTTTGCTTCATTAAGCGCCTTTGGCCTCGCCTTTATTTCGCTCATTCCACTCGTTACTTATGTGACGTACATTGTCTTGACAGTGAACTATGACGTGGACAATCGCTGAAAAGATTTATCGGATTGAACGGTACCTCCTCCTTTGCAAGATGAAGTTCTTTAATTGCGAATTAAATGGAAGCTGTCATTAAGGCTACTTTTTCCTGAATTCCCAAATCCATAAATCAATTTTTATTTTGCATCTGGAAGGCTGATCATTTCTTTGAGGGCTTGTTTTACGACAGAGCGTCCAACAAGAGCAATGGACTCAGTTAAAGGAATATTTTTTGGGCAGACGGCAGCACAATTTTGTGCATTGCCGCAATCTGTGACTCCACCTTCTTCCATCATTGGACGAAGACGCTCTCCCTCCATCAATTTACCGACTGGGTGGGAGTTGAAAAGTCGCACCTGTGAGATAGGTGCAGGACCGATGAATTTGGAATGGGAGTTGATTTGAGGACAAGCTTCCGTGCAACAACCGCAAGTCATACAGGTGGAGAGAACGTACATCGCTTCTTGGACTTTGGGACTGATCTTAGGCCCAAATCCGCGATCGAGCGCATCGTCCACTTCAATCCAAGCTTTGATGCGCTTCAGATTTTCGAACATCAGGTCGCGATTGACGACGAGATCTTTGACGAGAGGAAATTTAGTCATCGGAGCAATCGTTACGGTATTGCTTGCAGTGGATTCAAGCAATTGGTAAATCAAAGCTGTGCAACCTTGCCTTGGACGGCCATTGATTAACATCGAGCATGACCCGCAGACTTCTTCCAAGCAGCCTTGTTCCCATGCAACCGGCGTGACTTTTTCTCCTTTGCGGTTGATGGGATTTTTTTGAACATCCATCAACGCTGCGGTAATATTGAAGTAGGGCTTTAGTTCCAGTTCGAATTCTTCCCAGTATTGTTTTCCAGGAATGCCGCGATAAACTTTAAGAATGAATGTTCTTTTTGGCTTGTTTTCCACGCTTTCCCTCCTACACGGGCAACTTGATGTTGGCTGGCACATTTTCAAAATGTGGAACCACTTTCTTTGCCTTGCTGTAATCGCGAGCCATTGGCTTCAAATAACGCAAATCAATGGGCACATAACTGATCACAGGCTCGTCTAGACTCGGATCATATGTCGCAATGGTAGTTTTCAGCCAGTTTTGATCATCGCGCTGAGGAAATTCAGGCTTGTAATGCGAACCGCGGAATTCATCGCGCAACAATGCCCCCTTTGTAATCACCAATGCAATTTCGAGCATTGATCCAAATTGATTGGCGAAAGCATAGGTTTGATTGACACTGGAGCCGCGGTCATCGAGACTGATATGCTTGTAGCGCTCTCGAATCTCTTTGATCACATCCATGGTTTTTTTCAGATCGTCATTATTCCGCTTCACGGTCACGTTTTTGATCATCACATCTGCAAGCTCATCGTGCAATCGATGAACGTTTTCTTTGCCCTCACGTGTCATCAAGTCCTGTTTCAAAGTTTCTTCTTTGGTCA
>JASHXO010000092.1 GCA_030043495.1 Candidatus Rhabdochlamydia sp. | reverse complement strand
CAAACGAAATGAACATGATGAAAAGCAGTTTGAAAAGACAATGTTTCATAAATTTCTCTCCTTTTTTTAAAAAACATTCATACTTTGCAGAACAAGCTGTGATCAATCGTAGGACGACAATTTGGGGATGTCAAGAAATTTGTCGGACAGAATAAAGGCAACAAGAAGAGATCTTGTTGCCTTTATTCGATGAGCTTTTTACCAAGTGAGGGGGCAAGTTGGGTTAATATTTTGAGTATTGCAATTATTTTTTAATAAATGCTAAGGATTCGATTATACCGAAATGGATTCAAGAGTTGAGATTTGGCAAGGCGGCTGCGCAAATTTTTTGTCTGGAGCAAGCGACCATTGTGCAAGCACAATGGCGCGAGTGAAGACGAAAAATTTGCTGCATAGCCAACGTAGCCAAAAACCAACTTTTGAATCCATTTCGGTATAAATCCCTAGAGTTTATGAAATGGAAAAAAATTTATTCCGCAAATCTTCATTAGAGCATTTGACCTCTCCTGAACAGATTGATCGACTTCTGGTGATCGTGCGCGTTCCTGGCTGGATTGCTCTTCTTTGCATGATTGGACTCACAGGGTTGATTTTGGTCTGGTCAGTCACTGGATCTATCCCTACAACTGTAAATGGAGTAGGAGTATTCTTTAATCCTCAAGATATTCGAGCGATCACCAGCAGCACTAACGGTGTGATTGAGACAATTCATGTCAAAACAGGCGATACCGTCAAAAAGGGAACAGAATTGTTCACTCTGAGCAACTCTACCCTAGTTCAAGAAAGAGAAGAGTTAAAAACCAAAATTCGTTATTTAGAAACAGCGATCTCTGATGAAACAGAACAAAACAGAGATTCGACAAAACTTGAGGAAAAAAAATGGCTGCTTTTAATGCTCAAAGAACAGCAGGAAATGCTTGAAAATCGTCTCAAGAATCTGGTGGTGTACGCTCCTGAGGACGGAACCGTTCTAGAGATTAATACACTGGTGGGAAAAACAGTGAGTGTGGGATCGCATTTGGTTTGGTTTGAAAGGGCTTCCCAAAGGGGTGAAGAAAATTTGATCTTTAGTTTTTTTTCGATTGATCAGGGAAGTCAAATCAAAGAAGGAATGAGAACGGATATTTCTTTTGATACAGTGAATCAAAATTTATATGGAAAAATGATTGGCAAAGTAGTGCGTGTGCTTCCTTATGCAGCTTCCATTCAAGATGAGATTTTGCAGAGTATTCCTTCTATACAATTGCGTAATTTTCTCTTACAGCCATCGATTTCGATCCTTGTAGAAGTCGAACCCGTGAAAAATCCTAAAACTCCTTCAGGTTATCAATGGACGACTCCTAAAGGATCTCCTTTTCCCATTTTAAGGGGGAGTCTTTCCTCGGTAAGCGTCGTAGTTTCAGAAAAAAAACCCATCGCCTATCTCCTTTCGGAGTATTGATGAATCCAAGTGAATATTATCCTATTAAAAGATGGAGAGTAAGAACTCCGACGGTGATTCAAATGGAAGCTGTCGAATGTGGCGCAGCGTGTCTAGGGATCTTATTAGGACTATGGAAAAAATTTGTTCCTTTAGAGGAGCTGCGGATGGCTTGTGGGGTTTCCCGAGATGGAAGTAATGCCTTTAATATCATTAGAGCGGCTAAAAAGTATGGAGTAGAAGGTAAAGGTTATCGGAAAGAACTTCATGCGATCTATGAGATTAATTCTCCAGCGATTCTCTTTTGGAAATTCAATCATTACGTTGTGCTGGAAGGATTTGGAAAAGACAGAGTGTTTCTCAATGATCCGGCCATAGGGCCTTGTACAGTGAGTTATGAAGAATTTGACAAAGGATATACAGGGGTTGTCCTTGTTTTAACTCCCCAAGAAGATTTCCATCCTTCAGGAAATCCTTTAAGTTTGTTCAAGGAGCTCGCCCAGCGTTTTAAGAGGGTCCATTTATCCCTGCTATATTTATTCCTTACTGGTTTTTGTCTTTTGCTACCAGGTCTTGCCCTTCCTGCATTCATTCGGGTTTTTGTCGATGATGTTCTTGTCTCTGATTTCTTTTCATGGAAGTGGCCGATCGTTATCGGCGTTTTTTTTGCTGCGATTATTGGTGGAATACTCACAGGATTGCAGAGTTATTTCCTTAACCGTTTAAACAGTCGTCTTTCTATTCAATTTTCCAGTGATTTTTTTTGGCACATTTTAAAACTGCCTATCTCTTTTTATAATCAGAGGTTTCCTGGAGAGATCGCCTATAGAATGGAACTTAATCAACAGGTTGCGACCACAATCACTTCGACACTTGGTAGCACCTGCATCGACATGCTGCTGGTCATTTTTTATGGGTTTGTGATGTTAGAGTATGACATCATGATTGGAAGCATTGGATTTTTAGCAGCAATGATGAACTTAGCTGTTTTTTTATGGATTCAGCGCTCCCGTTCCGATGCTTATGCAAGGCTCAAGCAGGAAATGGGTAAATGGATTGGAAATGCGATTGGTGCTCTGCAGCATATCGAGACGATTAAGGCCACTGGGATCGAATCCGGTTTCTTCGCTCGTTTTGCAGGTTATTATTCGAAAAATCTCAACGCACAACAGGAAATTAGCAAAAAAGATACTCTTTTGGGAACAGCCGCTGTCTTTTTTCAGTCGGTATCGATTGCAGCTTTACTTTGTATAGGAAGTATAAAAGTGATCGAGGGAAAGCTCTCTTTTGGCAAATTGCTGGCGTTGCAAACTCTTTTAATCAGTTTTTTGGGTCCCATTGCTCGTTTCGTTAACTTTGGAAAAGTGATGCAGAGCATGAAGGTTGATCTTGCGCGGTTAAATGACGTCTTAAGAAACAAGGTCGACCCTATTTATCAACTGCGTATGACATCTTCCCAGACCCCTTTTAGAAAACTTGAAGGATTTTTAGAATTTAGGAATGTGACATTTGGATATAGTCCTCTAGATCCTCCTTTCATTGAAAATTTAAGTTTTGCGATCAAGCCTGGACAGCGGTTGGCCCTTGTTGGGTCCAGCGGCTGTGGAAAATCGACGATTGCAAAGCTGATTTCCGGCCTTTACCAACCTTGGCAAGGGGAGATTTTGTATGATGGAAAGCACCTACATGAAATCCCTCAAGAAATCTTTTATCATTCTTTTGCTTCCATAGATCAAGAATTTTTCCTCTTTTCAGGCACTATTCGCGAGAATGTGACATTATGGAATTCTGCTGTCACGGATGAAATGCTTATTCGAGCGGCTCAAGATGCTTGTATTCATGATGAGATCATGCAGCGTGAAAATGGATATGAAACTCTGCTGAATGAAGGAGGGAAAAATCTTAGTGGGGGGGAAAGGCAAAGATTAGAAATCACTCGTGCACTTATTTATTCTCCTTCTCTATTGGTGATGGATGAAGCGATGAGTGCTCTCGACTCAGAAATTGAAAAGGAGATCTCCGATCGCATTCGCAGAAGGGGGTGTTCTCTTGTCATGATTGCGCATCGTTTGAGTACGATTCAAGATTGTGAAGAAATTATTGTTCTAGATCAAGGAAAAGTTGTTCAAAGAGGCTCGCACGATGACCTCAAAAAGACAGTAGGTGTGTATATGTCGTTAGTGGAAAGCGAGATTATATT
>JASHXO010000091.1 GCA_030043495.1 Candidatus Rhabdochlamydia sp. | reverse complement strand
TTTCAAAAATTCTGTCGCGAAGCTCATAGCAAGGCAATGGGGATATGGGATGCCATTGCCCGCGAATTTCCATGCGTTTTTGAAAAAGAGCCTCGAAGAGAAGTTCTTTATGAAGAAAAAAAGAAAATCTATGTGGAGCTTCTCAAAAACACACGCTTGGAATTGATGGAAGGAGCGTCTCCTCTTTTGACCTCACTAGCGGAAAAGGAAATCAAGCGCGCCGTTGTCACTAACTCCCCACGCGAACATATTGAAATTATCAAAGAATCGTTGCCGCTCCTCAAATCAATTCCCCTGTGGATTACTCGAGAAGATTATTCCAATCCTAAACCTTCACCAGAAGGTTATCTCGCCGCGATCAGTAAATTAGTGAAAGCCGGTGATCGAATCATCGGTTTTGAAGATACTCTCAAAGGTTTGAAGGCGCTGCTTTCTGCCGGAGTCGAGAGCATACTGATCTGTCCTGCTCAGAGCGAGCATGTCAAAGAATGCATTGTACTCGGAGCTAAGCATTTTGAATCCCTCGCTTCGGTTATACTGCGTCCGGCCCATAAAGAGTGAATTTATACCGAAATAGACTGCTATAACAGCCATCTTTGAACAATCGCTCCTCAAAAGTATTAATTCTAATATTTGACCTTGACAAGATAAAGACCATGCGGAGGCGCTGATCTACCCGCAAGCCTCCGATCTTTTGCAGATAGGATAATGGGAATCTGGTCTTTGGCGATTTTTCCAGCACAGATATCCAGAAGGGTACCGACAATGTTCCGCACCATTTTATATAAAAAGCCGTCTCCTTCAAATTCTAACCTTACGCCGCCGGGCTCTTGAATCACATCTAGACGTTGTATTGTTCTCACAGCATCTTTTGCAGCTGTCCCTCGATTGGCTGCGTTTGCAAAAGATGTAAAATCATGCACTCCGATGAATTGAGAGGCAGCGTCTTTGAGCAAAGAAAGATCGATAGGGTGCGGCACATGATAAGCATAGCGAATTTTAAAAGGATCTGGAACTTTGTCGAGATGTAATCGGTAATGATAAGTTTTGGAAACCGCTGAGTAGCGTGCGTGGAAATTTGTAGGGACTTCAACAATTTCGAGAATGCGGATCTCATCAGGAAGAAGGCCGTTCAACGAGGCGATTGTTTTAGAAATATCTATCGGCCTATTCATTGTAAAGTGGGCTGCTTGTCCAAGCGCATGCACACCTGCATCTGTTCGTCCCGATCCGATAATCGAGGTCGGTATGCGAAGAATGACACCCAATGCCTGCACGATTAAAGCCTGGATGGAAACGGCATTCGGCTGCACTTGCCAGCCGCCGTAATTTGTTCCATCATAGGCGATGGTCATTTTGTACTTATTACTGAGCAAATTGCAATACTCCTCGCCGCGTAAAATCGACCTTTTGGCGCTTCTTATCTCGGCGGCGGCTCTTCTACTTTTCCAAGAATGCCTTTGCCACTGCCGATTGAACCTGTAAGCAGGTTCTGGCAAGAGATCGCCAAAATCATCGATTTTCTGCTGGCGTGCAGTTTTGCAGTTGGTTCTACTGATTAATTCCGACATAAGTAGGTTCGCTTAAATATTTATAATGATCTTCAAGTTCTCTTCGCGATCTTGAAGATCATTATAAATATTTCAGCTCACTTATCTACCTATCAAAAGCTTGAACGGCCGACCCTTCTTCGGGAGAGGTGTGATTTAGAGATTAAAGCGCAAGCGAGAATGTGATTGAAAGGCAGAATGCAGCGTAAAGCTGCATTCTGCAGGCGAAAACAGTTATGAGAGATGCTTGCTGACGAGCTTTGTCATTTCAAACATATTAATCGTTTTCTTGCCACCGAAGACTTTAGCGAGTTTGTCATCAGGATTGATGTTACGCTTATTTTTTGTATCTTGACACTTGTGAGCTTTAATGTAGGCCCACAGTTTTTTTGTCACTTCAGTACGAGGCATTGGTCCTCTGCCAACAATCGCAGCGAGTTCTTCGCTAACCTGCATCGGTTGCATGAATTTGGATTTTTTCTCTTTTGCCATTTGCTATCTCCTTAATATGTCCGATAAGCGTTTTCCCCTAACATTAAGGGTATTAGCTTATAAACTGTTTACAGGCCTATCCTCACAAATTTTTTGGATAGACTTTCGAGGTTGGTTCATTTTTATTCCTCGAATGACAAGTTGTATCTCTCTAGCGATTTTATAGTCAAAAAAAATCGTTGCAGATTTTGCCCGAAAATAGCTATCCCCTCTAGGGGTTTTTTTCTAACATATTAATTTACAATAGCTTAAAACCTATTAAAGCCCATATAAAATTCTTCGAGGAAAATTCTAGAGAAAGTGGGAAGATGTGCAGGAATTGTCAATTTAAATCGGTATGCACCGCCAAAATCATCGCTTTTCCGCTGGCATGGATTTTTGCAATTGGCTCTTGCTTTTAGATGAGATCCGTGGCAATTTTTTCCATTTTGAGTGAGTCTCTATGTCAGAGTTTTTTGCCATCACAGAGAATGAACGACTTTTCCATTTGGTCGAAGGTCTCAAAAATTGTTGCAGCGATCGGGAGAAAATCGAATTGCTCGATCGAGATCCGCGTGTTAAGCAATGGTTGCAAAATCCCAGTTGGCTGCGTACATTTTCGCAATCTTTAAGCCAAGAATGCGAGCTGATCATCAAATCCTTAGTCGCCATTGGTCAAGAAGATCATCTGCTCCAATCTGCAGGAGAAACAAACGCCTTTTCTGAAAAAATGCGTGTATTGCTGGAGGAGTTATTTCCCATCGAAGCTTTTTACAAAGAGATTGGCGGAATCGTGGGCTATCATTGGACTTTATTTTCTTTTTTGTCCCAAGAAAGGCCTGCTTCTCAAGACCGCGGGCATTATCACCGTCCTCCAGGAATTGATATCTCTTCTAAAAATCAAAGCGTCCGCGAATATATCCTTGAAGGAATTGTTTCTCTGCCCTTGCTTTCAGAGATTTATCCTGTCGGTGGTGCCGCCGATCGACTCAAATTAGTTGAAGCTGAAACCGGTCAACCACTCCCGGCCGCCAAACTCATCTTTTGCGGATATTCGCTGTTAGAAGGTCTTATTCGCGATCTTCAAGCTCGTGAATATCTCTATTTTAAACTCTTTGGAAAGCAGATCATCACGCCTATCGCCATGATGACATCCTCTGAAAAGGATAATCATCGACACATCATATCACTGTGCGATGAAAAAAAATGGTTTGGGAGGCCAAAAGACTCTTTCCGTTTTTTTTGTCAGCCCGTCGTACCAACGATGGACAAACAGGGGAAATGGTGCTTGAGCGGATCGATGCGGTTATTAATGAAGCCAGGGGGGCATGGCGTTCTCTGGAAAGTCGCTAAACAAGCAGGGATCTTTGATTGGTTAGAAAGACTGGGGAGAAAAAAAACCTTGATCCGGCAAATCAATAATCCGATAGCTGGGACAGATTATGGGCTGCTCGCATTTTGCGGGATAGGATTGCGCGAGGACAAAGCTTTTGGATTTGCATCATGTCCAAGACAAGTGCAATCTGCCGAAGGGGTGAATATATTGATCGAAAAAAAATTCCCCATGCGCACGACCTTTTGTCTGACCAATATTGAATATTGCGACTTCCTTAAATTTTCTATCGAGGATGTTCCGATAGAGCCTGGAAGTCTTTTTTCTCAATTCCCTTCCAATACGAATATTCTGTTTGCTGATATCGCTTCGATCAAAGAGGCCGTTAAGTATTGCCCCATCCCGGGTATGCTTGTCAATCTCAAAATGCTATCTTACACAGATGAGGAAGGTCGTGTGCAAAGCCAAGAAGTGGCCCGCTTGGAATCTACGATGCAAAATATTGCTGATTGCTTTGTAGAATCATCTGAATCTCCCTCATCGCATCATGATGTGTCATTGCGCACCTATTTAATATATAACTATCGACGCAAAACGATTTCGACGACGAAAAAATTATTCCAAGAGCCAATTGTAAAATTTCACGCAGCGAAAAATTTTGCAATTGGCTCCTTACAGGACTCACTTTTAGAGACGCCTGAAGGTTGCTTGTATGATCTGCTACAAAATGCTCATGATCTATTAACGAATTATTGCCATATTTCTCTTCCTGGCTTACCCGATGTGGAATCCTATATTCAAAATGGCCCTCCCTTTCTATTTTTGTATCACCCGGCGCTTGGTCCGCTTTATTCTATTATTGGTCAAAAGATCCGCGGCGGCAAGTGGGGACCTCGCAGTGAACTTAAACTTGAGATTGCGGAAGTCGATATCTTTTGCTTAAACCTCTCAGGCTCTTTGCATATCATTGCCGATCAGATCATTGGCGAACCTGATCGGAATGGAACTTTGCAATATTCTGAAAAAGTTGGGCGCTGCCGGCTGATCAATATTGCGGTTGAAAATCAAGGAATCAACCCACATCTTGATCATGTTTACTGGAAAGGAGAAATCCACCGCGATGAGCTCTGCGAAATTATCATTCATGGAGATGGAGAATTTTATGCGGAAAATGTCCTTTTACGTGGAAACATGAAAATCGAAGTCAATAGTGGAACACGACTCATCGCTTTTGAAGAAAGAGGTGAATTGAAATTTAAGCAAGAGCTTCTGGATATCCGTAAGAATGTATGGACGTATCATCTTGATGACAGCGACATCCAATTATCTTAGAGTGTGTTTGTGAAAATTGCAAGGCTGCTTTACAAATCTTTTCGCGAAATTTCTTTTCCTTCGGTGGTGCCTATGGCTCCTCCGGCATATGTCACCACCGAAGGAAAAGAAATTTCATCGAAAATCTTTTGTAAATCAACATCTTGCACATTTTCACAAACACACTCTTAGA
>JASHXO010000090.1 GCA_030043495.1 Candidatus Rhabdochlamydia sp. | reverse complement strand
AAAGAAGACCAGTGCCAGCGCGGCCATTATTTCGCAATTGTCGACGAGATCGATTCGATCTTGATCGATGAAGCACGTACACCTTTAATCATTTCTGGTCCCTCCGGTGCCTCGCGCCAGATGTACGATGAATTAAAAGAAGATGTCGGCAACCTCGTCCGGCATCAGCGCGATCTATGCAACAAACTTGCGAGCGATGCCCGCAAAATCTTAGAAAAATTGGGAAGCCTCGAAGAAATGCCTCAACAAAGAAGTTTGAGCAAAGAACAAGAGAACGAAGAAAAAGAAGCTCTGCGCAAATTGTGGCTAGTCAGCAAAGGAACTCCACAAAATAAGATCTTAAAGCGCACCCGCGAGAATCCAGCTTTAAGAGCCCAAATTGAAAAATGGGACATCTACTTTTATGGAGAGCCTAATAAAGAAGAGCGCGCGAAGGTCCTATCTGAACTTTTTATTATTGTCGATGAACGCGCTAGCGAATTCGAATTGACCGACAAGGGAATTCATCAATGGGTTGAAGACACCCAGACAAAAGCCTCTTCTGATGACTTTGTCATGCTCGATTTAGGCTTCGAGTATTCCAAAATTGATCAAAATCCAGAACTCTCCGAACAAGAAAAGCTCCAGCAAAAGGTCGTTTTGCGCGAGGAAGATGCTCGGCGCAAAGAGCGTGCGCACAATTTAAGACAGTTGCTCCGCGCCCATCTCATGATGGAAAAAGATGTCGACTACATCATCTCGGAAGGAAAAGTTGTCATTATCGATGAAAATACTGGCCGCCCGCAACCTGGCCGCCGGTTCTCTGACGGACTGCATCAAGCGATTGAAGCCAAAGAAGGAGTCCAGATCCAAGGAGAAACTCAGACTTACGCCACGATCACTTTGCAAAATTATTTCCGCATGTATGCCAAGCTCGCCGGGATGACGGGCACAGCGATGACGGAAGCGAATGAATTTAAAGAGATCTACAAACTGGAAGTTCTCGCCATCCCGACTCATCACAAGGGACAACGCAAAGATGAAGATGATGAAATTTACATGACAGAGCGTGAAAAGTATAACGCCATCCTCAAAGATATTCAGCAGATTCATGCCACTGGCCGGCCAATCCTCATCGGTACGGAATCCGTTGAAGTTTCTGAGAAGCTCTCTCGCATTTTAAAACAAAATAAACTCGAACACACTGTCCTCAATGCTAAAAATCACGCCCATGAAGCTGAAATTATCGCTGAAGCAGGCGCTCAAGGCGCGATCACTGTCGCGACGAACATGGCAGGCCGCGGTACAGATATAAAACTTAAATCCGGTATCGTAGAGCTCGGCGGACTTCACGTGATCGGAACCACACGCCACCAATCTCGCCGCATCGATAGGCAGCTTCGCGGCCGTTGCGCCCGCCAAGGTGATCCCGGAACTTCAAAGTTTTATGTCTCATTTGAAGATTCGCTGATGCGCTTATTCACTTCTCCTCGTGTCACTGCTTTCCTTCAACGTTTCCGTCCTCCTGAAGGTGAAGCGATCTCCGCAAAAGTCTTGAATAAATCCATTGAGACTGCTCAAAAACGCGTCGAACAACGCAACTACACCATCCGCAAGCACACTCTCGAATACGACGATGTGATGAACAAACAGAGAGAAGAGATCTATTCTTTCCGCAATGAAGTATTGCATATTGAAGACACGCTATCTCTCGCTCGCGAAGTCTTGGAAGGAATCTGCATCCGCATGTGCCACCAATTCTTCACTTCACGCAGTGTTGAAGGCGGCTGGAACCCGGAAGGATATCGTCAATGGCTTCTGACTCATTTCCCACTCACTTTTGATGCTAAAGAATTCGATGACGATTATCTCAAACTCGAAGACATCGAACAGCTCGCTTCAAGCAAAGTCCTAACAGCTTTCGATCACAAGCTCTCCCATGAAGCAGAGAAAATCGCCAAAGCACAAAGCATGTTTGTCGGTCAGTCACAGTCTAAGATGAATCCCGAGGAAATCTTACGCGAAGTTGTCCGCAACTTGCTCATTCGCAACATTGATCGCATCTGGCAAGAGCATCTGCTCAACATCGATCATTTGCGCACAGAAGTCCACCTGCGCGCCGTGGGACAGAAGGATCCTCTCCTTGAATTCAAACATGAAGCATTTGCCTTATTTGATTCTCTAACAATGCGGATCAAACAAGAGATCGCCCATGCCCTGTTCAAATTCGAGATGGTCCTTCCTGAAGCGCCCCCAAAACCGCAGCCGCCGCACCCTCAGCCGCGACACCGGCCTATCATCGATCTGTCTTTGATGCCGGAACTAGGAAATCTGGTACATCCCAAGAAAGATGATTCGGAGGAGCCGATTACAACGTGACTTTCATTTCTTGAAGTAAATGGATCGATTTCTTATAAGAGAAACACTCTAATCATAAGTCAAATCGTTCCTAAAATTTTGAGAAATATTGAAATGCATTGTGTTAAAAACCGATTGACCCAAATTGGACTTGCAATTCTCTATTTTGGCTGCTTTAATCTTGCCGTCGCTGA
>JASHXO010000089.1 GCA_030043495.1 Candidatus Rhabdochlamydia sp. | reverse complement strand
AGTCATTTCGGCATCGACTAAGGCCACCCTTTTTTGATAAGAATATTCAAAGCCTTTAAAAATCGGAATGTCCAACGCCAGTCCAGCGCTGTAATTATAACCATTTCCACGATGCTTTCCGTATTCGAGCCATCCCCCTTGTCCGAGCGCGCGCAATTTCGGCAGAGGCGCGCGTTTGGCTTTGTCGACACGCGCATTCATTTCGGAAAGCAAGGCTTGTTTTGCCATTAAATCCGCCCGGCGTTCCTCTGCGGACTTGATCAATACCGGGACAGATTCTTTGGACAGCGGGTTTTGCATTCCTTCAGGCTGCGTTTGAACCTCTAATTTTGTCTCAACGGAAAGTCCCATTGCCGTGAGTAACTTTGCATAAGCAATAGCTACAGCGGCTTTTTGCTGCGCTAGACACATATGGATTTCTGCAACAGCAGCTTTAGCAGTGATCACATCGTTGGCCGCGCGCAGGCCTGCATTGAAAAGTTCATCGGCAGAATCCAAGATCATTTTGGCATCTTGCAGGGAGCTTTCTTGCGATGCCAAAAGCTCTGCAGCATTTAAATACTCATAATAATTCGAAGAGACCTCAGAAATGACCTTCTGCATCGCGAAATCCGCCCACCATTTCGCTGACTGAAGGGCCTCTTTGGTGGCGCGTACAGCAGCCCGTGTCTCGCCAAAATCGAACAAAAGATAGTTTAAATTGAGCTCGCCGCCATAACTTGTAAAAACCGCATTTGGACCATTGGGGAATTTGACTTCCCGTGCATGAGTCAATGTTCCTTGAGCATTCAAGTGCGGATATTGATCACTTTTAGCCAATCCGACAATAGCTTGCGCACGTTTAACATTGACCCAAGCTTTTTCAGTTTCGGGATTATTTTTCAGCGCAGTATCGATCAGCTCGGCAAGACTTAATGGGTCTCCGAATAGCGGCAAGCAGCAAAACAAAGGAATAAGAACAAAGGCAAGAAGGCGTCTCATAGGCCCAAAATCTTAGCAAAATACGCATTTTAAATAGGCGTGAAAAAAAACAACGGATGAAAGTCGCGATTTGTACGTGAACTTATCTCGTTATCTCGACAATGAAAAAAATCATTTAATTTTGAAGTCTAAAGAGCCATATAATTCAATTTCTTGAGCAATTTCCCAATATTCTTGCAAGTCTTTTACAGGGATAGAGTCTTTGAGATGCTTGAGTTCGTGATAAAAATCGGCGTCCTGCCTTTCTACTTTTGAATGAAAATGATATTGTAAGGAATTACTAATGTAGTTGTTCTCTTCTTCTTCTCTTTTCCAATTCGAAAAGAGGTTTTCGATGTGAATATGTTCTTTAACCCAAAGCGGATAAATTAAAGAATACGGTGCAATCCTATTGGGATTGAAGTGGGTTGTAAGAAAATGCCGAATGACGATAGAAGTAATGTTTAAAATGGATTTATTCCCACGTTTACGTAACGGAAGAAAATAGGATTCTGTGAGAGTGAAAATATTATTTTTACGATCGTCTATGACAGCCATAGGAAGATGAATCGAGGCGTTTCCATGTTTTTTCTGAAGCGCATTCAGGGATTCTTCTGAAAGAGTTTCAAGGCCCGTATGTTGTACATATTGGCGGTAACCATCTGCTTTCGACCCAAATGCTGTCCAAACGATCGACATCTCGGCTAGATCTTCAGAGAGGATTTTGACTAACGTATCGATTTCTGTGGGCCTTTCCTGAATGTGCTCCGGGAGGGCGATGAGTGAGCTTGTCTTTTGAGACAAAGGCAATCCCCAATAGTAATTTGGGAAGAAATTGTTCTTCAAAGAACCTCCTTGCAAAGAGATCGTTGGGTCTACCCAATAGTTGACGCCGTCAATTGTCATTTGCAAGATGATATGATTAAAAACATTTGGGTTAGGGAGCATTTCCGGGAGCAATTTTCCCTCGCGCATTTCTACCAAAACCGGTGTAGACGAAATGCCCATCAAATGCAGAAGGGAGCACAATAGGAATGTCTTATCTTTGCAATCTCCAAAACGGCGTTGGAAAATAATTCGGGGATCATGGGGCTTGAATCCCATAATGCCCTCTTCAAAACCAAGATATCTCACTTCATCTTGCACAAAGCGCAAAGCCGCTAAGGCCCGCTCTATTTGTGTTCCCTCCCACGAGGCGACCATATTCGCCATCTCGGCAGAGATATTGGAACCAAAATCTTCAGGGAGTGCAAAAAGTGGAAAAATTTCTTCCGCGACCTCTCCCCAGTCCTGATAATCGCTCAGCTCCACATATGCCGCAGGTTTGTACCATTCTGGTTGAAGTTCTTCTTCCAGACAGATTTCTGGATTGGCCACCTCCCAATGCCATTCTCGCAAGGAGCCTGTCAAATTTGCTACCGACGGCTCAATCTTGGTATTGAACGACCTGATTTTAAACACGTGTTCCGGATAGGTCAACAATCGATATGAAATTTTTTCGATGGGAACACTTATTTGCAAAGGCATTTTATTGAAGTAATGGGAACTAAAAAGAGGATTCGCTCCCATTGTGGAGTAAGTATATTCGAGAATATCCCCTGGACGAATGTCCTCAAGAAAATAAACGAGGGTCAATTCCCCGCTGACTAAATTCTCTTCTAGGTCCGCTTCGCGTTGTAAAAGTTCATGCCTTGAGTTTCTTTTGTCAATCCAGATTCCGTCGCGGCAGACCTTGATCTCGTGAACAATGAGTTTTTGAAAAGCGGGTTCGAAATCGATCTCCACTTGGGCAATGGCCTCAACGCCAATCTGCGTAAAAGCTTTTACAGCGACATGAAAATATTCCATTTGTTCTGGCCAAAATTCTTGGCAATCGATCAATAAAAATTGTAAGTGGGAATCCTTTGTTTCAGATGCGAACGGGAAATCTATCGGAGCAACCCATGCAGGCGTCGGGGCTTCAGAGTACAGATCTCTCTCATTTTCAATGATCGAACCCAACAAGCAATGAAAGGGAAAAAGGAGAAAAAAAATATAGCGCAGCATATGGTGACCTTAGAATTAAAAAAAAAATAACATTTTTAGTCTCTCGTGCGTTTGTTGTACAGAAAAAAAATCATTATGAGTTTTTTGAAGAAACAGAATTATAAGCTATGCTTTATCCCTAGGTCCTGTTATCGTAATTCGATTTTATAAATGAGCATCAAATCTTCATGAAGTTCAAAGAATTAAGTTTGCATCAGAATATTCTAAAGGCTATCGAAGAGGTTGGTTACATTTCCCCTACTCCCATTCAAGCACAGGCCATCCCTGAGATTTTGAAAGGGTCTGATTTGCGTGCTTCAGCACAAACAGGCACAGGGAAAACAGCGGCCTTTATTCTACCTTCGCTTAATCGGCTATCCCATCCATCTTCGCATCCTGGCAAAGGGCCGCGAGTTCTGATTTTAGTTCCTACACGAGAG
>JASHXO010000088.1 GCA_030043495.1 Candidatus Rhabdochlamydia sp. | reverse complement strand
GCCAAAAAGGGACTCATGCATGATGGAGCGCGATTTATTCCCGATGCTATTGCAGCAGGGGCAGTTGCTGTATTGACTGATCTGTATGACCCATTTGTCTCAAATGCTGTTCAAATCATTCATCCGGATGTTGCTTCAGTCGAAGCTGCTATTGCCAAACAATTCTATGGCAACTCCAGCGATCAATTGTTTCTCGTTGGAATCACAGGGACAAATGGCAAAACTACAACTTCTTATCTAATACGACATCTTTTTGAGCGCAATAAAGAACATTGCGGGCTGATCGGCACAATAGAATGGATCGTTGGGCAGCATGTGTTCCCTTCGGGAAAAACAACACCGGACATTTTGCAGAATTATAAGCTCTTTCACGACATGGTCGTCAAGGGATGCAAGAATTGCGTCATGGAAGTCTCCTCCCATGCGCTTGACCAAGGCAGAGTGAGATCCATCGAATTCGATGTGGCTGTATTCACAAATCTAACCCAAGACCATCTCGACTATCACAAGACGATGGAAGAATATGCCAAAGCAAAAGCTGGACTTTTTTCCAATTTGCAAACAAATGGAAAAAAGCAATTTCCCAAGTGGGCAGTTGTCAATGCGGATTCATCCTACTTTTCGCAAATGACCGCAAATTGCCCGGTCAACATTTTGAGCTACGGAATCGAACAACCTTGTGATCTTTGCGCCCGAAAGATTAGTTTATCGGCATCAGGCATGGAATTCGAGGTGGATTTTCACGGTGAAACGCATCATTTTACTTCTTCCTTGATCGGCCGTTTCAATATTTACAACCTGTTAGCGGCCATGGGTGTTGGGGTAGCTCGAGGGTTTGCATTGAAACAAATATTGCATACTTTAAGCTCGTTTAAAACGGTGCCCGGCCGTCTCGAGCGAATTTCCAACTATCGAGGAATGAATATCTTTGTCGACTATGCTCACACCGATGATGCGCTTTCCAATGTTTTGAACACGCTGAAGGAGCTGAAGAAAGGACGCTTGATCACAGTCTTCGGCTGCGGCGGCAATAGGGATGTGGCCAAACGTCCCAAAATGGGCGCTGTTGTCGAATCGCTATCGGACCTTTCCATTATCACAAGCGATAATCCACGTCAGGAAGATCCCGAAGAAATCATTCGAAATATCCTCGTCGGTTTAAAACAACCCAGCCAAGCGCTCGTCATTGTCGACCGAGAGGAAGCAATTCAGCGAGCAGTCCATATGGCGACCTCTGAAGACATCGTGCTCATCGCTGGCAAAGGACATGAAAATTATCAAATTTTTTCCCATCGAACCATCGAATTTGATGATCGGACTGTGGCTCTTAAAGCATGCCAAAGTAAAGAAACTTAAGACTTTTAGGTTAAGGATATTTAACTTAGATTTAATTTAAGGAAAGATTCATGAAAATTATAAGCTTGCTCACCATGCTTATCTTTTGTTGCGCATTGAATGCACAGAATGTTGAAGGGTTTTGGAAACGGGCTAGCGCGAAAACAGGGAATACGCAATGCGTCATTTCGATCTATAAATATCAAGACAAATATTATGGGCGAATTATCGGGACATTTGACGCCGATGGCAAGATGAAGGAAAATCTGTATGCCCCTGAAGATCGCGCAGAGAAAGTTTCAGGCAGCCCCTATTATTGTGGTATGGACCTTCTTTGGGACTTGCAGGAAAGTGGGTCTAAATATCGAGGAAAAATCATAGACCCTAGAAGTGGAAAAATCTATGACGCGGTCATCTGGAACAAAGACGGCAATCTGATTGTCCGGGGAGAGCTCTTTTTCTTAGGCAAAAATGAAGTCTGGTATCCTCTTGAAGATGGTGATCTTCCAGAGGATTTTGAGGCGCCTGATTTGACTCAATTCATCCCAGTTACGCATTAGAAGATGAGGAAAAAGACTCAAAAAGCATGTTTTTACAATTTTGGGATAGGTTCATTAGAAAGTTTTCCGCCCTGTTGGCCATTTTCATCGCTCTTTCTCGAATTCTCTTAAGTATCGAAGAAAGCATTGAACTCGATGTGGATGGGCAATCGAGAGAATACCTTGTCTACGCCCCAACAACAAAGAGAGTCCATCAAAAGCGACCGCTAGTTCTCTTTCTTCACGGAGCAGGCGGCACAGCCGAAAGGGCGATGGAAAATTACGGATGGGTGGGCAAGGCAAAAGAAGAATCTTTTATCGTGGCATTCCCCCAAGCATTGCCTTTGAATTTAGAACTGCCATCAGATTTTAAGACCAATCCCAATGTCTGGAATGATGGATCTGAACGCGGCCAACAATCTGCGGATGACATTTTGTTCTTAAGGAAAGTCGTCCAAGATATTTCTAAACGTTATCGCATCGATTCAAAGCGCATTTACGTTACTGGATTTTCTAATGGGGCATCGATGGCATTTCGCGTCGGAGTTGAACTTTCCGATATTGTAGCGACAATCGCTCCTGTGTCAGGTCATCTATGGATTAAAGATCTGTATCCGCAAAGGCGCATGTCTGCTCTCTTGATCACAGGCGCCGACGATCCCTTAAATCTCTTAAATGGCAGAATTGCTAAAAATCCATGGAATCCTAAAGAAGAAATGAAACCTCCGATGATCGATTCGATCATCGCATGGGCCAAGCTGCTTGATTTTGATGAATCGGATACGAAAGTTGAAGAAGCGAATGGGATTAAAACAATTCAGTATGGCCCGGACATCGATGAATTGACGGTGATTTTCATAGTGGTTGCCGATCAAGGTCATGAGTGGCCGGGTGGAAGGCGCACTTTGCCCAAGAGAATTTCTGGGAAAAATGTACAAACTTTTAACGCCACAGATGCAATTTGGGATTTTTTTACAATGCAAAGTTTGCGGACGTATGATTAAAAGAGGAAAGGCGGCCTCCTTTCTTTTAGTTAGAATATTTGATCCAAATAGGCAGAATTAAATTAAGATAGTCCATGAATTTCCATAAGCCAACGCGAAATTCAAGATGACCGAAAAAAGCGTTAGAGGCTCTAAATAAGAAGTAGAGAAGAAACTCACGCCCAATGATCGATTAGGGGTCTTCACTTTTTAGCCTTTCTATCAAAGGAATCACAGAAGGATGGAGCTGTTTCAAAAGTTCTAGTTTTCCCCCTCCGGAATGATGAAAAATAAGAGCCTCGGGCTGAGGCCCTAAAAACTTCAGCCAATTGAAAATGGAAGGAAGTTCGATTAAGACGGGCCGATGCTTATAGATGGCGCGCGAAAGGGCTTGCTGATCTCCAGGGTATTCACCATTGTTTGAAATAGCTTCTTCAATCCATTGATGAAGGATGTTCGCATTTTGTCGAAAGACGATCACCCCTGAATTGTAATTGATTTCTTCCGGAAGCAGAAATCCATTTTTTCGATTATAGTCCTGAACAAAATGAGGTTCTCGCACGAGTCCGATCTCTGCGCCGGAGATCAGGCTGTTAAAGAGAGGGTCTAATATCCCATTGACCTGACAATCGAGGTCGATCCAAATGCCAATCGAAAAAGGGGAAAGCAATAAGCTGAACGGTTTTTTAAACCAAGCGGAACGCGAGAGCCATATGCCTTTTCCGTATCGGTTCTCCCAGCTATCTTTTTCCGATGCAGGAATTTCATTTTCGTAAAGGATCTTTGCTGATGGAAGTGTGAGACATTTTCCTCTTTCTTTGCACCAGGAAAGAGCTTTTTCAGACATTCCAAAATCAGCAAAGGCGACAGGAAAAGAATTGTGCACCGAATAATGTGCCCACCACCATGGGAGCAGCCATTCCTGGCGCTGATCACATCCGACAATGATTCCTTGGTCACTCACAAAGGCTCCTTTGATCTATTCACGCATGAAATAAAAGTTTTTACTAGTGCTCTGTAAACTTAATTTTTGCGGTTTCGGCTACGTCAAAGCCCCGGGGTTAAACGATCGTAAAGCTAGCTGTATTGAATTAATACAGCGCGCTTTACGATCGCTTAACCGCGGGAGCTTTCACATTAGCCCAAACTGCAAAAATTAAGTTTACAGAGCACTAGTGGGATGTTTGTAGTTCCAGTTATTACATAAACTATAAACATTGCCCCTTCCACAAAAATTTTTTCGCTAGTAGTGTGAAACAAAAACCGTAATTTAATCGAGTAAGCTCATTGAAGATTAATATTATCACGAATTTCAATGGCGTGGGCCTTGAAACAGATTACCGCTTGTTGAAAGGCTCTTTAGAAGAGCTAGGGCATCGTGTGATAGGGTTATCATGGCATGAACAACATTTTCCAGTTGCTGACATTAATGTTTTTTTAGAAGTATTTCCTCCTGATAAGTTTTCATCTGCTAGATTAAACTGGTATATTCCAAATCCTGAGTGGTTTACAAATCGTGTTGAAGACCTGTCAAATTTCGATCTGATATTATGTCGCACAAAAGAAGCAGAAAGAATTTTTCAGAAGTTAAATCAAAAAACTAGATATTTAGGCTTTACAAGCCCTGATTGTTATAAAAAGGACATTGAAAAGGACTACACGAAAATTTTCCATTTGGGAGGAGGAAGTTATCAGAAAGGGACTCAAAACATATTGGGTCTCTGGAAAGATTGTCCTTTTTTTCCAGATCTTACTGTTGTGACGCACCTTAGTTTGAAATTTCCACCACCGCTCAGTAACTTAACATTGCTTAACCATCGACTTTCAGAGGCGCAGCTCCGTTACTATCAAAATCATTGTGGAGTTCATTTATGTCCAAGTGAAGCAGAAGGGTTTGGGCATTATATTATGGAAGCGATGTCAGCAGGGGCCGTTGTTCTCACAACGAATGCTCCGCCTATGAATGAATTTATTACTGAATCTGTTTGCCTCGTGCCTTTTTCTGTCTCTGCTTCACAGAAATTAGGAACGCGTTATTTTGTCGATTCCCAACATTTGTATCAGCTCATTTTACGAATTTTGCAATTATCTAAAGAAGAGCTGGAGTGCATCAGCACAAAAAATCGACAAGCTTATTTGAATATAAGAAAAAAATATCATCACAATCTCGAACTTCTATTACAAGCTGCAACTTTATGCCGAAAATGATTCATCCGCCCTCCGGTGGAAACCCGGCTCTTAGAACCTGGATATTTTCAAAACAAAGGACGCACTCCATGTTCGCGCCAGGGCACATACAATTAGAACAAATATTTGAAACTTGAAGGAAGCTCTCGCCTTCGCTCGCAAGCTCGCTCAGTTGAGTTCCGCTGTTTTATAACGGCCCAGTCTTTGCTACTCTCATGTCTATTAAGTGGCCGTTACAAAAGCAGCGTCCTGTATTTTTAATTCCTCATTCACTAAGTATTGAAATTAAGTTTTCT
>JASHXO010000087.1 GCA_030043495.1 Candidatus Rhabdochlamydia sp. | reverse complement strand
TTCAAAACTATAATCATGGAATGACATGCCGCTGTTATGAGCGCATTAAAGGGTATCTGAGCGAAAAAGTCGAAAATCCTTCTTCCTCGCAGGATTCAAGCACACGCATTACCGTAAAATATGATGTAGGCCTTGGAAACAAACTCTTTATCCGTGGTATGGGACCGGGATTGAGCTGGGAAAAGGGAATCGAGCTTAAGAATGTCGACAGAGATATCTGGGTCTTTGAAACCCAAAATAATTTCCCTAACCTCGAGTATAAAATCCTTCTTAATGATGAAAAGTGGGAATCAGGAGATAATCATAAGATCGATTGTCACAAAAAAACGGAGATTAGTCCAAAGTTCTAAGAACGATATGGAATACTCTGCTGTGCAGATGATTTTGATTTTCTCTTGTTTTGCTCAAATGACTCGAAAACCATTATCGATGGCTTACTGTTTCCAGATATTCTCCTATTTTTTCTGTGCTATGATGTAGTGGCTCGTGGTGACGAGGCCGAGGCGATCCGCTTCAATGAAGGCTTCTCCATCTTTGGTCAAGCGGTCAAAGAGCGTTTTAAAATGGGCAGGCAAGATCTTGCAGGCAACAAAGAAATTGATCAGTCGGTTTACGCGAGTGTAGAATTTATCGGCATTTTCGATCAAAGGAGCTTGATAGCCACCAACGCTTGCATTTTCATTCTTGATGATTTCAAACCCGGTTTGCTTCAGGAGTCGGATACAATTATCCACAGAATGAGTGCCAATTGCTCCAATAAGAGGTTTGATCCTTCTCATGAGTTCTGCATGATGTGGATTCTTGGGATCGTATTTGTCCAGGCTTGCCCATTCGAGGCATGCAAATTTTCCGCCAGGCTTTAAGAGGCGATGTACTTCTTTGAATGTTTTGCCTAGATCTTTTGAGAGGCTGAAAATGCACTGGATTTCATAAACATGGTCGAAAGAATCATCGGGGAAAGAGTAAGGAATCTCATTTAAATCCCCTTTTAGGAATGAGCAGCGATGGGATAGGCCGTGTCCTGACGCAAATTTTTTACCGCTTTCCAGTTGGTCGGGGTCAATATTCATTCCGACGATATATGCGCCTGACAATTGGGCCATGTGGCAGGCAACGCGACCTCTGCCGCATCCAATGTCGAGGACTTTGTGACTGGGGGCTATCCCTAAATCTTTGCACATCATTTTCTCGAATAACTTTTGATTAACGATAATGCTGGAGGTGAGATCAATGGCCGGAGGAATGTACATTTTTTCCACTTGGCCAATGGAACAGAGGTGATTGAGAACCGAGTAATAATCGACCAGTTTTTTTTGAACTCCTTGCACATAATTAGGCCCGAATTTTTCGATGAGCTCTTTCTCATCGACCCAATCATGGTCGTAAATCACATAAGAATTCATAAAAGCGTCAACTTTTGAAGAGGGGAGAGTATATAAAGTCTTGAACGATTTAAGCATCGTCGATAATCGGTAGGTCCAAAATTGTACTTTTGATGTAACGTTTGATATTGCCATAAAGTTCATTGAGTTGGGTTTTTGAAATATCTTTACCTGTCAAACTTTTAAACGTCTACAAAATTTTAGAGGGCTTTGTTTTTTTTGAAAGAGGTTCTCTAAAGGCTTAACGATTTTGTTGAAGAATAGGGACCATTGCAGGCATCAATTTTTTCTAGACAACGGACAATGACATCGACTTGTGCAGGATCAAACCCAACTGTCAGGCGGACAGTCGTACATTCTTTGCCATAAAGCACAGCGAGATTGGGATGGAGGAAAGCAATTCCCGGTCGATATAATAAAGGAAAGCCTGCCTCCATGCATTTGATGGTAAAATACATCCCAACGAGAAGTTCTCCTCTGAATTCATGACATGTTCCAAAAATCTTAATGTCGATAAATGTGGGATCGACATCGGAATCGATAGGAATGACTCGGTAATAGGGATTATCTCTTTTATAAAGCCGTACAGGAATCTTGTTCAGCACAGCCCGCGTATTGTCGAAGATCTGTTTTCGATACCCTTCTAAGTAGTGAGCAACATATTGGTAGACAAGACAAAACCAATTGAGGCTTAAACGATCGGTCTGTAATACCGGATCGGTCAAAAGGGAATCGAAAAATGACCACTTTGCATCTCGATTGTTCACCATGAAAAAAGGAGCTCCGCAGTAGTTGTCCATGCCAAAAAGATCAAACTTCAGCCCGCTGCGGTAGCATAGGATATTGAGATCACCATTTTCAATCTCTTTCTGAAATTCAGCAAGGAGACTACCGACTCTCGTCGAATTGCCATAATCAAGCGTGCAGTCTAATGCAAGCGACAAAGGCTTTCCGTTCCTAGCGTTTAAGGCATGATGAAGAATATCTGCAATCTGTTCCACATGGTATTCTGTAGCTTGGTATTCTGTGACTTTGAAATTGATTCTTTTTACGGTGGGATTAAACTGAAGGATGAGGAGATCAACGTCCTGCCAATCTTCTGCTTTAGCTTCTTTGACTGGAGTTGCTTTTGTCACACGTTCGGATAAATTAATGATCTCAAAATAGGTGTTGTCTCCGTAAAGTATATGAGCGGGTCTGCCGAGGGACTTTTCAATAACTTGAAAAATAGCGCCTAAACTGGTCATTCCGGAACAGTGAATGGCATATCTTGTCAGTGGCACAAGCTGCTCGGGGATTGTTGTGAGATGTTGCCGGTAGACTTCAGGAAAATCTTCCGATTTAAAAGGCATAAAGATTTCCAGGAGGGAAGTGAAGTCGGCATGGATCTGTTCAATGTGCGTCACTGTCTCCTGAAATAAAGCTTTTTCATCCTCTTCGAGAAGAAGACGAAACTGATCTTTTATTTTTTTAAAAGAAAGTTGGACAATAGAAGAGCGCGTGGGAGAATTCATGATCTCCTCCCATTTAGCCTGTGGAAGAATTGTGCCCAGTGCTTTGAGGATTTGCAACGTTCCTTTTATCATAAAGGTCTTTTGCGGATGGCTGGATTTCCAAGCATGATCGATAGAATCGAGGAAACTCACCCATTGTTCTTTGGATGTGAATTCCCATGAAGTATGGGAAATAGTATGCCCTTCCGAAAGGGAAAAGTCAGAAGGAAAAAAAGGACGGTCGAGTTCCACACGGTTTGCTGTAAGACCAAATCGAGAGATCCATTCCAGGAGAAATTGATGTTGTTTCTCAACGCTTTCTTGCGAAACAGAAATAAAAGGAAGTAGGCGAATGCCTCCGATATCACTTTGCTGAATTCTCTGGATACAGAGGATCTGATTTTTGTCTAATTGATGTTCAATGCACAATTCAGAAAGTTGATTTTGGAAGGCATGCCAAATATCGAACCAACGTTTTCGATCTAATGTGTCGCTGGGAAGAACAGCGGTTAAATCGACTATGACTGGCGAATCTGGTGTTCTACTCACTCGCACCAATCTTTCGACAAAGTGCCGAAGTTCTTCACCATATGAAATCTCAAAGCACAGAGGGAGATGCTCGCGAACATAAGAAGGTCGGGTTAAAATCAATGGGAATTTTTTGGGATGCGGAAGAAAGCGTTTCCAAGCTTCGACGCGTCGAACATATGTGTCGGAGAATTTCGTTGCTGGGTCTCGGGCGTAGGAATTCGTCGATTCTGGATGCACTTGAAAAGGGATTCCAAAGGAAGGACACATCCAATTGACGTGAAAAGGATAGCAGCCTGTCATTTTGGCAAGCCACCGCTTCTCTAAGAAGCTGAGAAGTTCTTTATCTTCAAGAGAAGATGCTGGAATTTCCGAAAGAAGTTTTTTGTTGAGGTCCCAAGCAGAATGCGAAGAGGGTAGCTTCTTAAAGAAAAAAGAAAACAAGGGAGATGTTTTAAAAACTTGGGCAAACGAATGTATTGATGCAATCCCAAAGATTTGACTGGAAATCAGACATTCATTTCCTGTCGTCGATGCCCAGGGCGAAAGTTGACAAATGGCCCAGCTTGCGCCGCTCAAAAGAGTTGCTGATCCAAAGAAAACTCCCGCTCCAAAATAGATGGCCGGGTCGAAGAGCGAATGGTAAATCGGTTCAATTTTTTCAGCGATCCCCGAGGTCGTCGTCGTCGAAAGGGCGATTTCTATTGTCGGCGTTGAAACCGTAGGCTCAAAAAATGCTGGTGAAGCCGTAGTAAGTAGTAATAGGGAAGGTATGATCATCGCGTAACGTATCCATGGTTCTTTTTTCCTATATATGATGAATTGCTTTTTTTACCAGTTTTCATCACTATACAAAATGAAGATGTGAAAAGAAAACGTGGATCAAAAAAATCGGCAAACTTGATATTAATCCTTCAAATTAAGTTCGCATATTAAAACATTATTGACAAATCAATGTAAACTTTTATAAATAAAGAATAGAACAGGATAAAATTGGGATAATTTCAGGGGAGGATTAAAAAATGGCAAAATCTACTTTCGCAATCATGGGAGCCACTGGCCACATCGGTTACTATTTATCGGAAGAATTATTGAAAAAAGGCCACAAAGTCCGAGTGCTCGGACGAGATGAAAATAAACTTCAAGAACTTAAAGCAAAGGGAGCCGAAACTATTTCTGGCGATTTTACAGACATGAGTCTCCTCACTAAGGCATTCCAAGACTGCCATGCCATTTTCAGCTTTATACCTCCAGGATATACTGCGGACGATATGGAAGTTTTTCGCGATAAAATAGCCGAAGCATCTGTTCAAGCTATTGCGAAAGCAAAAATTTCTCATGTTTTAAACCTCAGTGCGATTGGAGCGCATCTTTCCTCTGGCACCGGACCCATTAAAGAATTGCACCGGCAAGAAGAAAGGCTGAATTTAGTTCCGAATTTGAACGTCCTTCATTTTCGCCCAGCGTTCTTTATGGAGAACTTGCTTTGGGCTCTTCCAAGCATTAAGAGTTCCGGGAATATCGTGATGAGCCTTAAAGGAGACCTTCCGATCCCTATGGTTGTGACACGCGATATCGCCCTCAAAATTGCGGAACTCATCGATGCATTAAAATTTACCGGATCGAGTATTTTTGAGTTTATCGGGCCTCGCGAAGTTACGATAATGGAAGCGGCAAAAGTGATCGGTAAAGCAATTGGCAAGCCAGATTTGAAGTATACGCAACTTCCTTACGAGCAAGATGAGAAAAGGATGATCGATTCGGGCATGAAACATCAAGTTGCCCATTTGATGGTGGAAATGTGGAGAGCTTTCAATGAAGGGAAGATTGCCCCTACACAGAAGTTGACTTCTGAACATAAGGGAAAGACAACCTTGGATGAGTTTTCCAAAGAGATTGCGCAAATTTATCGTTCTACGAAAAAAGCAGCTTAAGAAATAAAAAGGCGTAATCCTCCCCACTGCATTTAATACTTAAGGCCAGTATCGCATAAGATGGTGATGACAGTCGCATCCGATTTTATTTTACCGCTTTTCAGAAGTTTAATGGCTGCACAGACGTTCGCACCCGAAGAAAATCCTACGTATAATCCTTCTCTTGTTGCTAATAGTTCTCGATGTTGGGCTGCTTCTTCATCGGAAATATTGATATAATCATCTGCAACTGACCCATCCCAGAGTGGAGGGATGCTTGCATATCCGGTGCCTTGAATAATATGCTGGGTGTGTGTAATGGGTAATCCCTTAAGTGCTTCGGCTCCCTTTGGCTCTACGGCTGCGCAAAAAATAGAAGCTTTTTTCTTTTTAAGAAAACGGCTGCAGCCAACAAATGTAGCACCGCTTCCCACAATAGCGACAAAAGCATCGATTTGAGTATTAAGGGCAGTCCAAATTTCTGGACCTGTTTCCTCTTCGTGCGCCAAAAGACTTCCAAGATTATTAAACTGATCTGCAAAAAAAGCATTTCTTGTTTTAGTAATTTCGAGAGCTTTTTCTTTAACTGCATCGAGATCTTTACCTGTAACCTTGCCAAGCTCTCCATCCACTTGGGGAACCAAGACAACTTCTGCACCAAGTGCCCTCATCATTTTCGCTCGTTCAGGGCTGTTTCCAGTCGACATTGTTGCAATGAATGGGTTCTGGTAGACATTACATACGATAGCAAGGCCTGCTCCCATATTCCCGCTTGTCATTTCTACAACCGGCTGCCCATGCTGCAATTTTTTTTCTTCATAAGCTTTTTGAATAATTTTAAGAGCTGGCCTATCTTTGACGCTCCCTCCAGGATTAACCGCTTCCAGCTTCCCATAAATCTTACCAGGACCAGAATGGATGCGATCCAGTAAAACAAGAGGTGTATTACCAATAAGCTCCAAAGCATTTTCACATATTTTGGGCATAATTTCTCCTTCAAGAAGGAAATTAAAATTTTACAACTGACTCCTGTAACATTACTCAAAGAACTTGCCCGTTTCAAGGATTTTTCTTTTTCTTGCCGGGAAAGTATTTTTTCAAAAGCTTGCTGCGTTTCTTTTCTTCAGGCTTTGCCAAATACGCTTTAATTTTTTCCAGTCTGCGCAGGGCAGATGCCTTTCTGGCTGCTCTTTCTGCAGCTTTCTTCGCCTTTTCTGCGGCGCGGGCCCTTTTCGCCGCCGCCGCTTGCTGCGCCATATGAGCGCGTTGAGCAAGGAAAGCTTTTTTCTGGGCTAAAACGGCTGCTTTTTTTGTTTCAAAGGCCTGTTGCCGCGCTGCACGAGCGGCCTTTTCAGCTGCCAAAAGCGCTTTTTCGGTTGCGATTTTCGAGGAAGCCTTAATGGAGGCGCTTGCTTTTTCTGGAGTGGGTGATTTGGGCTTTTTAACAGCTTTTTTCACTCGAAGGTCGATTTCTTTAGTAGGTTTCTTTTTCGTAGGAGGTTTAAAAAAACGTACAATCTGATTTCTGATTGGGTTGACCATAATCCTCGTTGGATAAAAATTTATTTTCTTAGAGTGTGTCTACGAAAAATTGTTACTTACTTTTTGCGCTTCTTTGTACATTTCGTGAAACTATTCCTTGGCCTAGTGCTCTGTAAACTTAATTTTTGCGATCGTTAAAAACTTTGTTGACAGAGCACTAGTGAGGGATTCTTCAATTTTCTGTCTTACCATTCCTTAATAATCTAAAGCTTAGCTTATCTGTTAATGATCGCCATGATGAACCATTGAGAGAATCGATAATTTCAATGCTTTTGGCTAAATTATCGATCTGCATCGGATCCAGCCCCAAAGTCAAGCGGATTGTGGTGAAATTTTCACAAAAGATTATCGAAAAATTAGGATGATAGAGTCCTATGCTTGGCCGATAAAAGATGGGATGGCCTCCTTCCAGGCATTTGAGATAAAGGCAACCTCCTGCTAATACTCCGCCTCTGATGGCGTGGAAAGGGCCAAAGATCTTGATATCGATGAAGGACAAGTTTGCATCTTCCTCAACGGGAATCACGCGATAATTTCCTTTTTTCACATCGAGAAGGCGCTT
>JASHXO010000086.1 GCA_030043495.1 Candidatus Rhabdochlamydia sp. | reverse complement strand
CCGAAACCGCAAAAATTAAGTTTACAGAGCACTAGTAACAATGTTTTAGTACAGCTTCTAAAAAAACAAAATTGATGTTGAGGAAAAGTGCAGGAAAGAATTTATCAATTGATTGGCGCCACAACAGGATGGGGTGCCCAGATTAGGACATGCGAAGACGGCCCTATTGTCCTCAAAAAAGCAGGTTGTTTAGAATGGCTAAAAAATCAAAATATCCCTATCGGAGGCTGGGATATTCTTTATCCGAAAGAAAGATTTAAAGAAAAAGATATTCCACTTGCAGAAGCACTGCCATTGATCGTGGATTTCAATGAGCGTCTCGCCGATAAAGTATTCGATGTGATGCAACGCGGACATTTTCCCGTCGTCGTCGGGGGAGACCATAGCATTGCCGTCGGCACATGGAATGGAGTCGGCTGTTTTTTATCTTATCAGAGCCCAAAACCTCTTGGTCTGATTTGGATCGATGCGCATATGGATGCCCATACGCCACAGACGACTCCATCGGGAGCATGGCATGGAATGCCGCTCGCTGCGCTTTTAGGCTATGGCTTAAAAGATCTCGCAGAGATCAAACGGGCGATGCCGATTCTCAGCCCTCGATATTTGTGTTTGGTCGGGGTTCGTTCGTTTGAAGAAGGAGAGGCAAAATTACTTGAAAGTCTGAATGTTCGCATTTATTTTATGGAAGAGATCAAGAAGCGCGGTTTTGAGGTTGTTTTGCGCGAAGCGATCGACCATGTTGCCCATGGGACTGTTAGCTATGGAGTCAGTTTGGACATCGATGTCATTGATGCTTCCGAAGTTCCAGGGACGGGCAGTCCTGTACCTGGAGGGATAAGTTCTCGAGAACTTATCCAAGGGATTCATCTATTTGCCAATGACCCGCAGTTTAAAGCCTTGGAGCTTGTGGAATTCAACCCTCATCTCGACATTGAGGGCAAGACGCGCAAGTTTTGCCAGGAGGTCCTAACCAAGATGCTTCGGCCAGCACCCGCTTTCAAAATCTGGGATGGAAATGGCTTAAGCTTACCATTTGACAAGCGGCGGCAATGAACAGAGGATCGCATCCGAATTCCCACCTGAGAGAAAGCCAAATTTTGTACCGCGGTCATAAAGAAGATTGAACTCCACATAATGCGCGCGCATTTCCAGCTGTCTGTCTTTTTGGATTGGAGTGAAAGATGAGCCAACACGCCGATCATAAATCGGAATGATTGTCTCCAGGAACGTATTGCCGACCTGTTTCCATAGTGAAAAGTCCTTTTCAAAATCACCCGTGTTATAATGATCGAAAAAAATTCCTCCCACGCCGCGTTCTTTATGGCGATGGGGGATGTAAAAATATTTTTTAGCATTCTGGGAGAAGGCGGGATATATTTCTTTCCCGAAAGGATCGAGCGCTTTTTGAGCGATTTTGTGAAAATGTAATTTGTCTTCTTCGTAGAAAAATCCCATCGGAGTCAGGTCGTAGCCTCCGCCGAACCAGCTTTTTTCTTCTGTTGCAATGTAACGGATATTGAAGTGGACTGTGGGCGCATGGGGATTGAACATGTGCGTGATCAGACTGATTCCGGTGGCAAAAAAGGGTCCCATGCCATCTGCCATCGGAAATTGATCGCCACTCACTCCTGACCAATTTACCGCAGCTTTTTCAAAGACTGATCCGCGCAAGACGGCCATTTCTCCGCCGCCATCCCCTTTTTGATACTTCCACGATGTGCGTTGAAAACATTTTAAAGATTCATACGCTTCAAAGACGTTTATAATTTTTTCGCGCAGTTCTTTTAGATAAGAAACAATCTCATCTTTTATTTTATTCCTTTGATTCATTACACTGCCTCAAAACAATCTTGGTCATCATTCTATATGCAGAAAAAAAAGATCATCATCCTAGGCGCAGGGATTTCGGGTTTATCAACAGCATGGTATTTGAGCCGAATAGGATTGCCGCTTGAAATCACCATCCTCGAAAAAAGTTCCCGCGCTGGTGGTTGGATGCATACGGATCATACGACAGGATTTCATTTCGAAAAAGGGCCGCGCACGTTTAAAGTTGAAAAAGCTCCGTCGACGATGCGCTTGATCTCAGAACTTGGACTTCAAGACGAGTTGATTTGGTCGGAAGCAAAACCTCATCATCGATATCTGTGGCACGAAGGAGAATTGCACCGATTTCCCTCCAACCCAATATCATTTTTGTTATCTCCGATTACAAAAGGTTTTATTCGAGCGTTGCTCACGGAATGGAAAAAGCCCATTAAAATAGGAGATGAAACAGTCTGGGAATTTGTCCTTCGCCGCTTTAATTATGATGTCGCCCGCCTTTTTTTTGATCCCATGGTCGTGGGTATTTTTGGAGGAGACATCTGCAAAATTTCTATCCGCGCCTGTTTTCCCAATTTAAAAAATTGGGAAGAAAAATACGGTTCGGTGACCAAAGGATTCTTTGCTAAAATGAAAGAAAAGAAAGGACAACCTCCCTATTCTAAAGAAATTGAAAAGGTCCCATTATCTGCGATTTTTTCTTTCCGTTGCGGCATTGAACAGCTCCCCCAAGCTATCGTCAATCAAATCCCAGCAACGATCTGCTATAATCGAGAAGCCAAACAGATTTTATTCGAAAAAGACCGTGTGATCGTTAAAACTGAAAACGAACAGTTTTCAGCAGATTTTCTTTTTTGTGCTCTTCCTGTAACCGAGACAGGCCATCTTTTCGAAAATCATGCTCCTGAATTTTCAAAAGAGGTGCTGAAAATTCATTCGGAGGGAATTGTCGTCGTTAACTTCGGTTACGATGCCCAGGTTCTTCCTGTGCAGGGATTTGGTTATTTGACGCCGACTTATGCCCATGAAGATATTTTGGGAGTTGTCTTTGATTCCTCCGTCTTTTCAGAGCACAATCGCAGGCCGCAAGAGACACGGCTGACGATCAAATTGCAAGAAGCAGGACGCAGCGAAGAGAAAAATATAGACATGGCGCTCAAGGGAATCCGTCGCCATTTAGGCATTTCCCAAATGCCAAAAGCGATCTCTTTTAAATCCACTCCGCGCGCCATTCCCCAATATGGAATCGGGCATCTGGAAAAAATGACTGAATTGAAAAATCAATTTTGTAAAAAACTTTCTCGTTGCCAATTGGTTGGCAATTACTTGGAAGGGGTTAGCGTAGACCTGTGTATCTCACGTGCAAAAAAAGCAGTAGACGAGTGGCAATCGTGTTTGAAATCAGTTTCTTAACCATAATTTAGAAAAAACTTTATACCAAAAATGATTCAAAAGTTAGGGATTTGGCAAGGCGGCTGCACAAACAAAACTCGCGTTTCAAACTTTTCCAAACAATCACCTTTAAAAAACTTCCAGATTCATTTTCATGATCTGATGGATAATTTCGCTTTTCCCTTGCGGGCCATGCCAATGTAAGATGACGGCATCAGGATTCGGCTGACTGCGTCGACTCCAGTTGTAAATCGCAGGGATCACTGTGATTTTAACATTCTGTTCATGAATGATCGCTGAAAGCACGTCTTGATCGCCAGGAAACTCATGATTACGCTCAAAGGCTTGATCAGCCCAAGTTTCTATGATATCTAGACCATGTTTAAAGACCATAACCCCAGAGTTGTAAGCACCAGAATTGCAAGAAAGGGAATGACACGGATCTACCGCAATCGCAAGGGACTCTTCACAAAGATCAAACAGTCTGCTCACGGATCCACGGATTTGGCAGTCCGAGTCGACCCAAATCGACTTGCGAAAAGGGGATTGTAAGCACGCTAAGGGTTTTTTAAACCAGGCATGACGGCAAGGCCAGAAATTTTTCCCGCAAGCATTTTCCATCTCCTCTACAAGGACCGGATCGATTTCCTGTTTATCTGCAACAAAAATGTCTGCCACCAAAAGAGGGATCAATTCTCCATACTCCCGACACCATGCTTTCATTTTCTCCGACATGCCGAAATCGACAAAAACCACCGGGTACGAATTGCAAGCGTTATAATGTTTCCACCACCACGGTAGAAGCCATTCTTGGGTCAGATCGGACCCAACCACAATGCCATTTTTTTCGCTGAGTTGATCGAATCGCCAGCGTCGATACTGTGCATAGAGCTTTCCATTTTGCTGCATAAGAACTAAAATTGCGATAGTGAACTCACTCCAACGATAAGAAATGAGCATATCTTTTACAAGGCAAACATTGCGAAAAAAGATCGATAAATGCTACAGTGCTTTTTATGAAGCATTTAAATTTCTTTTTTGATTGTTCTGCCACGACCGCTTTCTCAGCACCGTAAAGGTGCTAATATTATTTTTTTTTCATCTCATTAAAATCATCACGACAGGATTTGACAGGGGACTCTTTGCGACAGATGCTGGCACAGGCATCGTGCCGATCCTCCAATCCAATGCCCGATCAGAACATCCTGTGATGGACGGGATTTCTACACTCGTTGCACCCTTAATGGTAATGATCGTCTGCACAGCGACAGGACTTGTGTTGATTTTGACAGGTGCTTGGTTAGAGCCCGGCCTGCAAAGTACAAATATGGTCACGTATGCTTTTTCTAAGGGCCTCGGCACGCCAATTGGGGGCTATATTGTCATTTTGTCCCTCATCCTCTTTGCTTACACGACAATCTTAGCATGGTCTTATTGCGGCGAAAAAGCTTTGGAATTTTTAGTTGGACCGGACAAACAGAAATGGTTCCGCTATACCTATATCGCACTCGTGCCGATCGGCAGCCTCTTGCAGGTCGATATGATCTGGACATTAGCGGATATCGCAATCACTTTTATGTTATTCTTTAATTTGATCGGAGTGATGGGACTTTCCAGACACGTGATCGATTCCAGCCGCGAGTTCAAATTGTCCACGCGCGAAGTTTTGTCCAGAAATTAATTAAAGGTGAAACTCTCCAATGAGAGTTTCACCTTTTCTTTAGAAGATTCAGTAGTTCAAGAGCATTGATCGCAGCAAAACCTTCTTCATCGTTTTGCCTTAACAGAAAAGATGAAAGGGCGGGGAACGATTTGAGCGTATCTCAGAAAGACATGCCTCTTAGACAAGCTATAAAAGGTACGATTGATTTCCACCGTAGAAAACTTCTGAACATAGTAGGGCAAAAATTGTTTCTCAGACATCACTTTTGGATAAAATGGCCTTTTCCAATGGCTATAGTGCCAACCTGATGTCCCGATGTAAATTTTACCGATTTTTTTTCTCATGAAAATTAACGATGACGGCGGATCTTAATGCCATTTTTAATGCGGTCGGTGGCGTGCGCTACAATTTCATCATTGTTACTTAAACCTTCGACAATTTCCATGCTGCTCCCATAATCTCGGCTAATTTTTACTTTACGGAGGACGATTCGATCATTGCGATCGACGAGCGCGACAAAAGGAGGCCCTGCGCGAATGATGATGGCCTCAATGGGAACGAGGAATGTTTGTTCCTCGGGTCTGAATTTGAACTTCACCTCACTGTATAAACCTGGGATCAGTTCACCTTTAGGATTTTCGATATTGACTTGGGTGAGTAAGGTACGGGAAATGGGGTCTAAAGCTCCTGAATTGCGGTCAATTCTTCCGGTAAATATCTTTTTAGGAAATTGTGGAACTCTGACCTCTGCTTCTTGTCCGTCCTTGATCAAATGAAAATAATTCTGAGGCACATTGACGAAAGCGCGCAAGATATCGGATTTTGCAATCTGAAATATCTGCTGAGCATATTGATTGCTTCCGGCAGTGATCAATGATCCAATATCGATATTTCGTTCCGTGATCGTTCCGTCAAAGGGAGCGTACAGATTTTTAAAGCTTTGGAAGTATTTAAAACGGCCAAGCCGTCCCTTAGCAGCTTCCACGTCAGCCATGGCGAGCTCATGCGACGCGATCATCTGGTCGACCTCTTCTCTCGAGATCGCTTCGGGATTGTACTGAATCAGATTCACTCCCCGCTCGGCTGTAATTCTAGCGATATTTTCCTTAGCGATTGCGGCACCCAAGTCTCCTTCAGCTTGCACGACTTCTTGATCGACATCGGGGGCGTCGATAGATGCCAAGAGATCACCCGCCTTGACTTTATCTCCAATGTCCACAAGCCAGTTGGCGAGATATCCACTCGTTCTAGCCCAAATCGGGGTGGTGTTGATGGCGTCTAAAAAACTGGGCAAAAGAAGTTCTTTTTCCTTAACTTCGGGATGGACTCTCATGGTTCGCACCACGAGGATTTCTTCTTCGTGAGCAATAGCTTTGGCTTCATGATGGTGGTGATAGAAAAAATAGATCGGTAAAAAAAGTAGGAGAAGGGTGATGAGCACAATTGCAGGAATTTTCCAAGCTTTTCCCTTCATTTTGCCTCCAAATAAGGATTTGGCTTTTTACGCAGGTAGGAAAAAACGATGGGGACCAAAAATAAAGTAGCTATCGTCGCAACAATTAATCCGCCGATCACTGCGCGTGCGAGCGGTGCATTCTCATGCGCTCCGGCTCCGATTCCTAAAGCCATGGGTATCATCCCGAAGATCATGGCCAAAGCTGTCATGAGGACTGGCCTAAGGCGAGTTATTCCTGCTTCTAAGGCAGCTTCTTTCGGGGATTTGCCTTGATGAAGCGCGCTTCCCGCAAAACTAATGACTAAAATGCTATTGGCTACTGCAAGGCCAAACACAACGATAGCACCCATGAGTGAAGGGATACTAAAAGAGGAATGCGTTAAAAAAAGCGCCCAAAGAATGCCAGCCAATGCCCCAGGTAGGGAAAATATGATAATGAGAGGATCTGTCCAAGACTGAAAGTTGATCACCAAGATAAAGTAAATCAAAAAAATACTTGCTATCAATCCAAGGCCGAGCGATCGAAAGGCGGTATTCATATTGCTTATCATTCCAAGAACTTGGATCTGATTACCCGGTTTCAGTTTAGATTGCATTTCATCGACGATCGCTTGGATTTTTTTGGAGGCTGTTCCGAGATCAAGGCCTTGAGTATTCGCAAAAATGTCATAACAAGGCTGAATATTGTAATGGTTGACGACGCCTGGAGTAAACCTGCGCTCTAATGTGGCGAAGTTTTCAAGCAATTCTGCATCCTTGCGCACTTCTTGCACTTGGGTGATGGGTGGACCTGGGTGCCTGGTAAAATAGGTAAACGGTGTACTGGGCGGACTGATTTTAGAGGAAAAAGAAATCGGTGTGCGCATGAGGGATTCGATACTGTCCACTCGGTATTTCGGGGTTTGAACAGCGATGAGGTAAGGAAGTCCCATTTTCTTATTGATCCAATAATTTGGAGTGACAGTTGTGCTGTCGCTATTAGTGATCAGCAGGTCGTTTGCGACTGCATTTTGCATAAGATGGGTTTGCGATAGCATGAGGCGGTTGACATTGATGAATAACTCGGGTGCATTCACATCTTGATGGAGATGGACATCGACGAGTCCGGGCAACCTGGAGATTCGGCTTTCGAGTTCTCTGGCAATATTTAAGTTATTTTGTTCATCATATCCATAGACTTTCACATCGATGGGCGCAGGTAAGCCGAAATAGAGAATTTGGCTGATCAGAGTTGCAGGTTGAAAGAAAAAAGTACACTCGGGAAAACGCTCTTTAAAATCTGCTCTTAGCTTTTCCATATAGGCTGTGGTTTTCTCACCCGATTTTAAAGAAATGAGAATCTCGCCATCCCAAGTCCCGATGGTTGCGTTGTCCCCAAATGCCATTGTGTAAGGAATGGGATTGAGCCCCATGTTATCGGAAATCGCGACAATTTCCTCGGGTGGAATCATCTTGCGAATTTCAGCTTCCACATCGCCGAAAATTTCTTCTGTAACTTCGATGCGTGTGCCGGTCGGAGCCTTGACATGTAATCTCATTTGCATGGCATTTTCGGATGGGAAAAAATTCGTACCGATAAAGGGGAAAATGAATAGCGCGCTGCAAAGTACAATTCCCGAAATGATCAAGATCACCACGCGATTGTCTAAACTCCAAGAGAGCATTTGTGTGTATTTATTTTGAAGATGCAAAAAGAATCCTGCTCTTTTCTCCTTCTCCCGAAATAGATAGCGGATCATGACCGGAATCAAAGTCCTGGATAGAACATAAGAAAGAGAAATGGCGATGATCACAGAAAAGGCAAACGGGACAAACAGAAACTTCGCTGGTCCTACGAGAAGAGTAATGGGCAAAAATACGATGCAAATCGCAAGAGATGAGACAAATGCAGGCAAAGCGATCTGTTGGGACCCGTCGAGAATAGCTTGCTCAAGCGGTTTACCTAAATCTGTATTTCGATAGATGTTTTCTACGGTGATCGTCGCGTTATCTACTAAAATGCCAACAGAAAGCGCAAGCCCTCCCAAAGTCATCAGATTCAAAGAGTAACCTAACAAATCTAAAAGGATGATCGTCCCTAAAAGAGAAAGAGGGACGGAGATGATGGCAATCAACGTATCCATCCAATTTCTCAAAAAAATGAAGATCAGGAGCCCGGTAAGTAAGGTAGCTATGATCCCTTCTCTAAATACATTGTTAATGGCGCTTTTAACGAAACTGGATTGATCGGCCCGTGTGGATATTTTAATGCCTTCAGGTGCTGCAGCCTGTAGCGATGGCAACATCTTATTCAGCTCATCGATAATTTCTAAAATAGAAGTATTGCCATTTTTTAAGACGGGCAAGAGAACGGACCGTTCTCCATTGTCTCTCACGATATTGATTTGTGGAGGAAATCCTTCGTGAGCAAATCCGACATCCTTGAGATAGACAATCGAACCGTCCTTGATGGCGATGGGGATTTCATTATAGTCCTCAGGATTCACCAGCGTATTATTGGAATTGCTAAAATAATCGATATTCCCGATTTTGGTATCTCCTGTTGGAATGATGATGTTTTGCTGATTAATCGCTGTTTGAACATCCTTGGGCGAGAGGCCACGCGCTTGCAAGCTTTCTGGGTAAGTGTCGACCATGAGCTCCAGCACTTTTCCCCCAGAAGGAGGGGGTAGCATGAGTCCTCGGATGACAGCGATCAGATGTCGCAGTCGGAAGGAAGCATAATCGTAGAGATTCTGTTCCGGAACGTCTTTGCCGGAGATCATGAGTTGAATAATGGGCACGGTTGAAGGCGAATAGAGCAAAATGACCGGAGGTGTGATGCTGACGGGTAGCCTGCGCAGAATTTCCTGAGAGGTCGCTGTGATCTGTGCCATTGCTCCCTGTATCTCTGTGTCTGGATGGAAATAGAGACGTATGAGTGCAAGTCCGCTCAATGTCTGCGACTCGATGCGTTCAATGCCATTTACCGTACTCGAAAGTGAGAATTCACTAAATGAAGTGATTCTTTCCTCGAATTCTTTGGGTGTCATTCCAGTATAAGTCCAAACCACACTCACAACAGGAGTGTTGATGTTTGGAAAAACATCTTTAGGGATGCGGTAGGTAAACCAGATCCCGAATAGCAATATCGCTATCGATGTGGTGATAAAGGTATAAGGACGTAAAAGAGCAAGCCGTACAATCCACATGCTTTAGTTCCAGCCTCCTCCGATAGCTTTGATCAAATGCAAAGTGTAAAGATAACGTTGACTGAGCAGATGAAGATAAGCGAGCTCTTTGTCGAGTTTTATCCGCTGATTGTCCGCAGCATTCAAGTAACTCGCTAATCCAAAGTGATAGCGATCGACGGCGATCTGATAGGCGATCTCAGTTGACTGAATCGCACTTTGAATCGCGCGCATTTCTCCATTTAGCCAGTCAAGACTTACCAGAGCATCCTCGACTTCTTGGAAAGCAGATAACACCTTCTGCTGGTAGATGGAAAAGGCTTCGCGAAATGCAGCCTTTTTTTCCCTAATATTTGCAGTTCTTCCGCCAGCATCAAACAAGATTTCGATGATATTGCTACCGACAAACCACATGTTCTTCACAGTTTTAATAAAATTGTTAGATAGAAAGCTTAAACCCCCTGCGAAGTCAACCGAGGGAAAATAGGATGTGTAGGCCACGTTGATCTCAGCATGTAAGGCCGCCATGATCCGTTCTTGTTCTGCAAGATCGGGACGCCTGAGGAGCACTTTTGCTGGGACAGTGGCTGAGATTACAGGCGGCAGTGCTTTAAGCGGCATGCTTTCAAATTTGAACTCCGAGGGAGGAACCCCTAATAAAACGGCAATCTGATTTTCAAAAAGAGCGCGCTTGCGTAGAGATTCATAATATTCTGATTCCACGGTATCGTAATCACTTTGTGAAAAAGCAACGTCGGAGTAATTGATCAGGCAGGTATCGTATCGGGATCGCTGAATATTAAGCGCAAGTTTACGCGTGTCGAGGATAGCTCGATAGATTTCGATTTGTGCATCTTGAATGCGAATTTGAAAATAAGCATTGGCGAGGTCGGTGGTGAGAAGTAAAAATGCTGTATTATAAGCTTGCATCTCAGCTTCAGCACGTGCCTTTGCCGATTGATATTGACCCCTCCATTTCCCCCAAAAATCGACCTCATAAAGTAGCGTGAGGGGCAAAGTATACCTATCGATATGATTCTGAATCAGTGTCGGAGGGGGATGTGCAGTGGATCCAAACTGATGAGAACGCATTGCGACGTTACTCGCAGCAGGATCGAAGTTAAGCTGAGGAAATAAACGCGACCGAGTCGCTTTTGAAAATTCTCTAGCCCTATCCACGCGTTCAAAGGCAGCCATCAAGGAAGGATTGCTACGCACAGCTTGATCGATAAGCGAGATCAGATTTGCATCGTCAAAGACCTCCCACCAATTTTTTACCACCGGGATCTCAAAAGTCGGCTCAACTGCTTTCCAAGCTTCAGGGATCTGAACTTCTGGCGAATGATATTTCGACCCTACGGTGCAACTTGTAAGAAAAGTAAAAATAATTGGAATGAGTAAATAGTAATTAATTTCCATATTAATTACCATTTATCAACAATATCTATTTTTTTCTATTAGTAAAAATGTTGATAATTATTAGTAACCATAAATGGCAGCTGAGAGACATCCTCTGAATTTGAATAATTTGATTTTTGATGCATTTTTTTGCCACTTTTAAAATCCTCCGGCAGGACATGGTTAAATTAACTAGTGCTCTGTAAACTTAATTTTTGCGGTTTCGGCTACGTGAAAGCTCCGGGGCTTTCACGTAGCCGAAACCGCAAAAA
>JASHXO010000085.1 GCA_030043495.1 Candidatus Rhabdochlamydia sp. | reverse complement strand
AATGCAACCTTGAATATCGAGCTCAATCAATTCACCGGGCCCGTCTCTTTAAATGTGAATACGCCTCTTACACGCGCAGATATCAGCGGAACGATTAAAAATGGTGCCCTGACGTTGAAAGATGCCATCCATGTGCAAATGAAGATCACGCCAGAAATTAGCCGCCTTGTCCTTAAAGAGGTCAACCCTCTCAACCTCTCTTACATCTATTCCCAAGAACCCGTCACGCTAGAAATCCCCGCTTCGGGCTTCTATTTTCCACTCTATCCCTTTAATTTAGGCAAAATAACGATTCCAAAAGCCAGGATCGAACTGGGCAAAATCGTCTGCCGAAATGAAGGTAACGTGCACATCACTCTTGGTCTTTTGAAAACTAAGCAATTCGAAAAAACAAATGACCTCATGCTCTGGTTTGCCCCTATTGATCTCAGTGTAAAACAAGGGTTTGTCGATATTGAACGGACAGAAATTCTGCTTGCCAATACATTCGATGTCTGTCTTTGGGGCAATGTCGATCTCGTTAGAGATTACATCGACATGACTTTGGGCCTGACAGCCCAAACTCTTAGCAAGGCCTTCGGCATCAAAAACCTGCCAGAGAATTATGTCTTAGGGATTCCAATGCGCGGAAAAGCAGATAACGTCCAAATTGACACTGGGAAAGCAACGTCCAAAATTGCTTTATTGTTAGCTTGGCAACAGGCTCAGACAACTGGAGCATTAGGAAAAGGGGCCGCTGGTGCGATTATTGGAGGGCTGATTAATAAAATGGCAACTCTGCCCGACTCAGGCGAAAAGGTCCCGCCTCCCAAACATCCTTTTCCCTGGGAAGTGAGTAATAGCAAAAGCAAAACTTCCCACGATTCCACAATGAAGAAAAGGCAATTCAAAGCCGATGAAAAGCCGCTCAAACAGATCTTAAAACTCATTCGATAAGTAAGTGAGCAATGAATTCAAGGAGCTTTTCGATGAGATTTCGCAGCAGACAACGAAGACAATGTGTGGACACATGGCTAAGGAAAAGGTCATTATAAATATTTAAGTGAACTTACTTAGGTACATGGCACGCTCAAGCGCAATCCTGCCCCTTCATGGGCGGGTTAGTCGAGCTATCTGTTTTCTCAGGCGCTGAAGAGCACCTCCATCTTAGATAAATTCAGAATTAGATTCTTCCGACATCTCTGAGGTTGAGGCTTTTATCGTTTTCTTGTTCTCTTCTAAAAGTTGATCTACAGTCGAGCTGCCCACTGTATTGTAAACTTTACTTAGAATGGAGCTTTCCTTTTCTCCCTTTGCGCACATTGTAACTTTTATAGATAAGGAAGGAGAACATCTGAATTTCTGCTGCGCTTTATATGCTATAAGAATAGATCTTTCAACAGGATATTCAAAAATTCCTGCGCTCATGATCTGTAAACTTAATTTTTGCGGTTTTGACGTAGCCGAAACCGCAAAAATTAAGTTTACAGAGCACTAGATATCTTGGACCAACCGCCCAAATCAACATCTGGTGCGGATGGTTAAAAAATGTTTTTTTCCCGATTCTTCAGGTTGTTTCGGTATATCCAACTTCCTAAAAATAAAATAAATTAAAACGCAAAAACCAAATTTTATTTGAATTAAATTATTAAAAAATAAAATAATAAAAATAGGAAAACAAAATAGGGAGAGAACTATGGGTGTCCTTCCAACTCCAAAACCAGTTCCGCACACTAAAGAGGCGCTGAAGCTTAAAAGCCGTATCGATGCATTAATCACTAAAATGCAAAAAGATGAAAAATTCACTCCTACTCGGGAACAGTTAGAAGAAATTGCCGAGGATATGATTGATTATATCAGCAAGAATCATTTCAAGATTACCCCGCATGATTCTTATTTAAAAGCTGCTGTCGTTGATCTTACAGAAGTTCCTGTCATGGCCCCCCAAATGCAACGCATTTCTTTCTTGATTGCACTCAAAGATACCTCTCATGAAATGGACCTCTTTTTGAGCTGCTTCTGATTGAACTTGATCACAGTTGATACGTCTGTTAGCATACAGCACGCCATAATTATGGCGAGCAGATGGTGGGGATCATTTCGTCATCGCTAGTGATAGATCCTTTATAAACGATCCCCTTGACAGGGTCCAAGGTCACAATTTGCCCATCAGTAAGGAGGCTCATTGCCCCGTCGGCACGAGTGAGGATCGGAATATCGAGCATTTTCGCTACTTGAAGGGCAAACTGTTCTGAAGCCGAGTCTTCAGGATAGTTCTGTAAAACAATCCCCAAAGCATGCTTTAACAAAGGAAGATAGGAATCGTCGCAGCGCGAGATCACGATAATTCTATCGCGCATCTCGCCATGGCGTTTTTCGTCCGAAGCATGCAACAAAGTCGTTTTTCCATGGACTCTGCGGCCCGGTCGCGAGTGTCCGCGAACCAGCACATCGCCGATGCTTTCAACGAGCATCATATTTGTCGTCCCACTAATGCCAAAAGGGGCCCCTGCAGTGACGACAACGAGGTCGCCATAGCGAACGATATCCTGCTTTAATGCAAAGCAACTCGTAATTGTCACAGCCTCCTGCACATTTTTGGCGGGGGTGGGATCGACGGGGATAATCCCCCAATTCAAGGCCATTTGGTTATAGATTTTACGCTGAGGAGTCAAGGCGACTATAGGCATCTCGGGACGAAAGCGAGAGACTACTCGCGCCGTAAAACCACTATTGGTAAAACAAAAGATCCCTTTGGCCTGAGCGCTATAGGCTGTTCTGACAGAAGCTAACGCCAAAGAATTGGAGACATCATTGAAATCGGTCCGCGAATCGCGGTTAAAAAAATCGCGATAATTGAAGTCTTTTTCCGCTTCTTCAACAATGCTCTTCATCATTTTCACTGTTTCGATGGGATATTGGCCCACAGCTGTTTCACCGGAGAGCATCACTGCTGAAGTGCTGTCGTAGATCGCATTAGCGACGTCGGAGACCTCAGCGCGCGTTGGACGGGGATTTTTGATCATGGACTCGAGCATTTGCGTCGCAGTGATCACGGGTTTTCCAGCTTGGTAGCATTTGCGGATCATCATCTTTTGCAGCTTGGGAACTTCTTTCAGGGGCAATTCTACCCCTAAATCCCCTCTTGCTACCATGATCCCATCAGAAACTAGGAGGATCCCATCAAAGTTCTGAACACCTAAACTATTTTCTATTTTTGCGACGACGATAATTTCCGATTTTTTTTGCTGAACGAGCAGGCTTTTAATTTCAAGGACATGATCTGGAGACCGGATAAAAGATGCTGCGATGATATCGACATCGTGTTTGCAACCAAATGCGATATCTGAGACGTCTTGTTGCGTCATTGCTGGCAGAGCGATATCGATCCCGGGAACATTGACCCCTTTGTGGTTCTTGACCAGGCCGGGA
>JASHXO010000084.1 GCA_030043495.1 Candidatus Rhabdochlamydia sp. | reverse complement strand
AAGTCAGCCATTCTCTTCATTGCCTGGCACTTGGAAACAGAAAAAAGAAGCCTTAGAAAAAATCATGCCTGCTTCTAATGATCTGACAACTCCAGTTGTTACCGTTGTAAAAAAAGCAGATGAGATGAATCGCCGTTTGCAAGAAGCAAAAACGATGCAGCCCGCTGTTCAGATTCCTTTGCTAACGCAACCTAACCAAACAACGATACGTCAAATATCTCCTTCAATTCCGACAGACTTTCCATCAGGATTATATTTGTCGGATGATATTGATATCAGCACTTTGAATTTCGAAGATGTCGTTCCTACTTCTATACAACAACAAGAAGAGATTCCAGTGATCAATGTTCATCCTAACATCGAGATTCTTCATGAGCTGCAAGCTTTGCTTACTCTTTTGGGACCCAACTCTAATGGCTCCCACTTACAAGAAGCTTGCCAAGCACTTCTAATTATGGATTCTAAAGGATCTAAGAGCGTATTTAAGATGAGTGATTCGAATCCACGCGCGATTGCCGATCGTCCGTACTTCCACATCTACTTCATCCATAAAAATGAAGCTCTAGAGAAACTTAAAGACGACACGCAATACGGCAACAAGGCCTTTGCGGGAGTGTACCCAGCGATCAACGAAGAGCGTCTGCGTGCTGTACAACGTACAGTCGTAGAGCTGGCCTTGGAAAACCTCGAAGATGCAATCAATTTTGACGATGGCGCAACAGTTATCCAATTGTTGGACATCCTCGAAGCTTTGAAACTAGATGCAAAAGATCGTGCTAATGGACAAGAAAATGCCGCCTTTAACCTTTTCAGCGCTTTCTATCATCTGTATGCCGCAGCCCGCAATAGCAATCAATTTTTAGTTGATCCAAATCATTCTCAATTCAACGGGGACTTTGGCCGCGAAGCTTTCCGCAAATCGATGAACGGCGTTGACCCAGCTATTAAGATCGCTGCAATCAACCAAGTTCGCAACGCTTTAAAAGCTGCCTGGAAAGTATAAAAAAATATTTTAATTTACAACATCTCTCGCAAAAAGCTATGTCTGTGAAAAAGACATAGCTTTTTTTATCTCCTCTTTCGAGAGGCAGCTTTGTTATCGAGAAATTTGACAACTTTTTATTTTAAATGTTAATATATTTTTTTATAATTAATTATGGGAATTGAATATTATATGTATAAGGATTAGAATAAAACCAAGGCATATTGTATGCCTTAATAATCTAATATATATAATAAGAAGATAATCTTATGAGATCTAACGAAGTTAATAAGCTCAGCGGATCTCGATGGCTGCAAACTGAGGTGCAGACCATTGAAGGGGAAATCGCCCATGCATCTATTTCCCCAAAAAAGTACCAATCTTTGTGCAAAAAGCTCAATCTCGCCTCGCAAAAACTTCAAGACTTGGAACAAACTTCCGATGTTTTTGCTAAAGCTCAAACTGAGTATCTAAAAGAAAAAGTTGTCAATCTCTCCCGCGACCTGGTCGATCGCCTTGTCGAAGGAGAAGTCACACAAATCCAGCACGAATCTACTTCCCTTAAAAAAGGAAAGATTACGCCTAAAGCAATCCAATTGCTGGAAACACATATCATCCATTTAGAGGAACATCATAAGCCATCGATTCCTCATCGGCGCATCATTGCAGACGCCAAGCACGCCCTCCTTGAGGCCAAGGCCAAACTCGAGGGCCAGCCGTTGACCCACCACTTTGATTGGCTTGCCAAACAAAATTCCGTGCGCTTTGTTGAGGACGAAGTTGAACTCCTTCCTGGAGAAGTGGAAGAATTATTTGACGTTGCCAGGGCAGTATATAATCGCGACTTTAGACATGCGAAGATGCGTTATTACACGTTGCCCGAGGACCATAAACGGCGTTTTGAAAAACATATGCAAAATCTGACGGCAAAACCTTTTGATGATCCATTTGAGACAATGCAGGCGTTAGTCGCCACTGTCAATGAATTAGTGGAAAATGGAGAATCTTATCCCACAAGCACTCAGATCGATCAGCTGTTCTTGGGATTGTCTCAAGTCACTGAAGAAGAAAGAATGGAAGGAAAAATCTTTTCGTTCAAATCGAGAGAATCTTTAGGGGGTTGAATCCCTACTGCTGCCTTTGCATCTGCCATGATGTAAAAACTGCCACAAACCACGAGGATTTCACCTTGGGCCAGAGCTTGAGTGTAAGCTTCTTCTACTCCTTCTTTAATGGAAGGATGGGCAGTCGAAAAGGCGGGGTCCTCATTTTTTAAAACAGACTTTAAGTCTTCCGTTGTCGCTGCACGAGAGGTCGGCGCTTGAACCAGGTGGACATGGGTGGTTACCGGCGTAATCAAATCCAGACACTGGTCGTATTCTTTATCTTTAGAAAAGCCCACGAGAAAGCGAAAGCGCGATTGAGGGTAAAAAGTATGCAAAGCTTGCAACAAATAAAAAATGGCATCTGGATTATGTGCAACATCAAAGATTACCTCCCCGATCTTTTCAAAACGGCAGGGTGGACGGATAGCAAGAGCTCGTCCCACTGCTTTTGGCTGTAACGAAAACGATAGAGGGAGATGGCCCAAGGCCAGCTCTGCAACGGCATTGTTCTCTTCATCGTAAAAATAACTGATTTTTTTAGAGATAAAGAGTGGGCAATTCAACTCTTTAGCCTGATCGTAAATGGACTGGAAGCGCGCCTTTGGCCCTAAGATAACAGGGACTTTTTCTTTGATAATCCCCGCTTTTTCGGAAGCGATTTGTTCGAGGTTGTTCCCTAAGAGCTGCGTATGCTCACGGCTGATGGAAGTAATCGCAGTCAAGACAGGAGAAATGATATTTGTCGCATCGAGTCTTCCCCCAAGCCCTGTTTCAATAACAGCGATATCTACTTGTTTTTTACGAAAATAATCAAAGGCGAGAAGGGTGGTCATTTCGAAAAAAGTTGAGTTGAGATTCAATTTCTCATCCAAGGAAAAAATCTTCTGCATTCCTTTGATCACTTCTTCTTCGGAAATCAGCTGGCCGTCAACAGCAATCCTCTCACGAAAGGAGAAGAGATGGGGTGAAGTATAGAGGCCGACACGATAGCCCGATAGTTCAAGTCCTTTAGCAATTTTTGTAGCAACAGATCCTTTTCCATTGCTGCCGGCGATGTGTATCGTCGCATAGGACTTTGTTGGAAATGCAAGCGCTTGATCAAGAGCTTCAGCATTTTTAAGTCCCGGGCGCACGCCCCATGAACAAGTGGCCTGATATAAACGATCGACGATTTGTGCGTAGTTTGACACCTTGAACCTTATTTCGGAAATGGTATTAAATCAAATGCTGAAAGATCTTGTGAAAATTGTCTTCATCGACCCAAGAACATCCGAGTTGAATGTAGTCTTTTGAAGAGCCATGAAAATCAGAGCCTCCGCTTATTAGCCACCCTCTTTCTTTTGCGACTTGAATCCATCGATTTTCTTGTTCCGGAGGAAATTTCGCATAGTGGCATTCTATCCCATCAAAGGGATGTTTGAGTAGCTCTTTGATTTTACGCGAATGCTCCAAAAGATGAGGATGCGCGATAAACGCTTTGCCTCGACCTTGATGAATGATTTCAATCGTTTCCTGTACAGAAACTCCCTCGCCTGGAGCATAACAGGGCTTTCCGTCGCCGATGTAATGATTAAAAGCTTCTTTGATCGAACTCACATATCCTTTTCCCACCATCAGTTTTGCAATATGCGGCCGCCCCAGAGTTCTTTCGCCGATGGTAAGGAGTTCTTCTTCGGAAATCGGCATGCCGAGACGGCTCAAATTATCTAAGATCGCCTTATTTCGAAAAGTTCTTCGTTGTTGATGTCGAGCGCAGAGCTTTGCAATTGCAGGACTTCCAAGATCGAAATCATAAGCGAGGACGTGAACGCTTATCTTTTGAAAAACGCAGGAAAACTCGACACCGGATCCCAACAAAATGCCGAGCTGTTTGGCAGCCGCAGGCGCTGCAGAATAAGCCTCGATCGTGTCATGATCAGTAATTGAAATCCCAGAAAGCCCAATTTCTTTGGCAAGATGAAGGAGCTGTTCGGGGTCCATTATTCCATCGCTAAAAGTCGTATGGCAATGCAAATCAGCGCGGAACATAACGAATCTCCATCTCGAGTTCGATCCCCGTCTTTTCTTTGACAGTTTTTTTAACCTCTTCGGCAAGTCCGAGAATGTCCTTGGAAGTGGCACCGCCTTTATTGACGATGAAATTTGCATGCATCGTAGAAACTTCGGCACTGCCGATGCGTTTGCCTTTGAGCCCGCATTGTTGGATCAAAGCACCAGCAGAATGAGATTCTGGATTACGAAAGACACAGCCTGCGGATTTGTCGCTATAAGGCTGGGTCCGTGTACGGTAGTCGATGATTCCGAGTTGTTTTTTTCGCGCTTCTTCAGAAGGATGGAGTAAAAATTTGGCGCTGGCAATCACTCCTTTGCGTTCTTGGAAGGTTGAAAAGCGATAGGAAAAAGCAATTTGGTCTCGCTTCAAGCTCTCGAATTCTCCATGTTCATTGACAAAAGTCACTTCGAGTAACGATTCACAAGTTTCCACACCACTCGCACCCGCATTCATATAAATAGCGCCGCCGACAGATCCAGGAATCCCGGAAGCGAATTCGAGTCCAGCCCAACCTTTGCGTGCAGTTTGAGTTCCGAGGAGGGAAAAAGCATAACCTGCTCCGACGTTGACAGTCGGCCATTCAAATTGACAAAAAGCAATCTTGTTAAGGATCACAAGTCCATCAAATCCACGATCGTCAAAAAGACAATTCGACCCCTTGCCGATGACAAAAAAAGGAAGTTTTTGTGCATGGCAATATTTTAAAAGACCTGCCAATTCCTCTGGCTTTTGAGCTTCGATAAAAAAACGCGCTGGACCGCCGATCCCAAAAGTGGACAATTGGCTTAACGGTTTGTCAACTTCAAACTGGATTTTTGTTATTGGAGTGAACGGTTGCGTCATGCAGATGAGCAGTGTGATCCGGTTGGAGTTGTTTATAGATGGAGTCTAAAACGGCATTGACAAACGTCGCAGCTTCCGGCGTCGCGAATTTTCGCGTGAGTCGAATTGCCTCGGCAATCGCTACTTTTGGCGGGACATCCGAAGAGAAAAGGAGTTCATATGAACCCAAGCGGATCACATTGCGCTCGATGCGAGGAATTCTCTCAAAATTATAAGATTCCGAATGCTTGCAAATGAGCTCATCAATTTGCTTTTTCTTCTCAAGAATTTTTTCCTTGATCTCATATGCTTCGCGAACAATTTTCTTCGTAACGCAAAGTTGCGCCATTAACATTTCTGCTACCTCTGCACAACCGCCAAAGTCATCGCTATAAAGTAGTTGAAAAACAATCTCTCGAAATTTTTGCGGTGAAATAGGCATATGTCGTCTACTGTTTTGAGGATGATAGAATCAAAATAATTCCATGATACATATCTCCAAAAGAGTTAAATATAACATAAGACCCTCTTTGGCTCTACTGCTATTGCTTCTTTTTCAAATGGGTAAATGTTGATTTTAAATTTGACTGCGTAAGAACCAAGCCATTTTTTCATGCGCTCCCATACGCCGACCTAACATGTCTACAGTGGCAAAATCAAGTTCTCGATCAGCAATTTCTGCAATCCTTCTTGCCTCCCGGACATATGTTTCATGCCCTTGGACCAAGGCGATGAGCATCTCTTTGGAATTTAAAACCTTTTCTTCCTCTTTAATCGAGGAAAGTTCGGAAAAGGATGAAAAAGAAGCCTCGACAAAGAACCCCAAAGCGCGGATCCTCTCAGCGATCTCGTCGATTTCTTCTGCCATTTCTTCATATTGTTTTTCAAAAAGGAGATGTAAGGAATAGAATTCAATTCCTCTCACATTCCAATGAAAATTTTGCGTTTTTAAATAGAGCGTATACACCTCTGCAAGCAATCGCTCTAATCCAGTGCTTATCGCGCTTCTATTCTGCTCATTAAGACCTATACTAGGTTCCATTTCGACCTCCTTAACTCAAAAAAACTTCTTATATCAGAAGACGATCATGCCGCCAAAGATTTATTGAAATCAGAACAACATTTTTGG
>JASHXO010000083.1 GCA_030043495.1 Candidatus Rhabdochlamydia sp. | reverse complement strand
TTGGAAGCATTGGTTCGGGCAACCATTTTGTCGAAATCGGAGAAATTGAAAAAATCTATCTCCCCGAAATCGCCAGCAGTTGGGGTATAGAACAAGGCCTGACGTATGTGTTGATCCATTCGGGATCGCGCGGTTTCGGCCATCAGGTTTGCCAGGATGCTTTGAACGCTTTCGTCCGCCAAGGCTATGACAAAGACCTTCCCGATCGACAACTCGTCGCTGCACCCATCAAAAGCGAAGTTGGACAGAATTATTTTTGCGCCATGGCCGCTGCCGCCAATTTTGCTTTCAACAACCGGCAACAAATCCTTCACGAAGTCCGTACCGCTTTTCATCAGGTCCTCGGCATTCCTCCGGAAAAAATTCATCTCGTGTACGACGTCTGTCATAATATCGCAAAATTTGAAACCCATGTTATCGACAGAAAACCACGCCGCCTTTGCATCCATCGCAAAGGAGCAACTCGGGCATTTGGACCTGGTGCTGAGGAACTCTCACCTCTATTTCGCAAAACAGGGCAGCCAGTTCTTGTTCCTGGCGATATGGGACGTGCCAGCCATTTGATGGTGGGCCTTGGCAATCCCCTGACTTGGTGCAGTTCTTGCCACGGAGCGGGTCGTGCGCGCAGCCGCATCAAATCCATGGCTGCTTGGAGAGGACGAAATATCATCGAATACATGGCCGGACAAGGGGTGACCGTCCTGGCATCATCGCATCGGACAGTCGCTGAAGAAATGCCAGATGCATACAAAGACGTCGATGCTGTCGTTGCCGCCGTGCAGGAAGCTAAACTTGCCAACATGGTGGCCCGTCTCAAACCTCATCTTGTGATCAAAGGCTAAGAGTGTGTTAATGGATTTTGATTTTTGATTGATTTTTCCTGTTAGCCTTTTTCCAACCATAGGCTGGTTGCACATTGTGTGTGGGATGAACCCCGTCCATAACACAAATCGTTTCATCAGCTTTTCATCAAGTCGTTTCTTCAATCACGAACGGTATAACACACTCTAATTCGCGCTTTTTTATTATTGATTAATGAAAGATTTTCAATTAATAAAAAAACAAGATGAAAATTGAGGATGTTTATGTTACTTGCTAGATTAAAAACCATTATTCCGATCATCGCAGTTGCAATGATTATTCAAAGTTCGCTTCAGGCGGCAACTTCGACATCCACATCGCCTCCTCCCATCAAGGCTCTGTCGATGCTCCTGGAAGGCAATAATCATTTTGTCAAAGGAGAAATGCAGCACCTCTCTTATGTCGCAGAAGCCAAGGACAAACTCCTCGAAAAACAGACTCCATTTGCGGTGATTGTCGGATGCTCGGATTCCCGCGTTCCTCCAGAAGTGATCTTTGATCGAGGATTAGGCGAACTTTTTGTCGTTAGAGTTGCTGGAAATGTCCTTGGCCCCATTGAGATAGGCAGCGTCGAATTCGCTGTTGAAGTGCTCAAGTCACCTCTTGTAATGGTGTTGGGCCATCAAAATTGCGGAGCCGTTAAAGCTTCCCTTCAGGGAAGCGAAAACGTGCCAGATTTTTTAGAGGCAATCTATCCGTTGATCAAAGACGCATTGAAAAATTGTGAGACTATTAAAGCAAACGCTCTTATCAATGCGATCAATTGTAATGTGAAAAAGGGCGTAGAAACATTAAAAAATTCATCCGTTATTGCCCCACTTATCGAGCAAAAAAAGATCAAAGTTGTCGGAGCTTATTTTGATTTTGATTCTGGGAAGGTCCAGTTAATTTCGGATTGATTTTTTAAGATTGAGGAAATTCAGCTTTCCGCTGCTCCCATTTCGCCAACCCTCTCTTAAGATACTCGAACCATTGTTTCAATCCATAGCTGCTGGAGACATGGGGATATTCAAGAATCGCAGGATGAAAACCATAATCCGTCAGATTCTTGTTCATAAAAGCAATGCTTGTACGCGAGGTGCCATCTAAAACAGGGTGTAACCATTCAAGGCGTTGATGAAGTTTGGCAATTGCCATTAGTTTTTCATCCAAGGTCTGAGCTCTCTCCACTTCGTAGTAAAAGTTATTTAAGAAATAATTAAAAATTGTCGCCACTTGCTTATCAGTCATGCTCTTATAATGAAGGTACGTGCTTCCTCCACCTAAGTCTATAAATGTCCCAAGACCAAAAGAGTCTCCTAAAAGCTGTTTTAATTCCTTGTCCAGGGCATTAAATTCTTGCAAAGCTTCTTGAGTGACCTGATAAACACCATTAAAAGTAGCTCCTACATCTCTATTGCGAAAAATACCGACTCGTTCTTGTCCCATCAAAAAGACTGTAGGATCTCCATTAAAGTGTCCGCAAGTGCGCTTGTGCAACTGCAAGTACCAGTCTGCATCGACCTTTCGGTTGAGAAATGGCGGAATGAACTCAAAGGCGTTTTCCATACTTCCAATAAAACCAGGTTCTGTCGTTCCTCCATGCAGCCCCTGATCAAAAACAAACTTCCCTTTGTCCTGATGTGTCCCATCGATGCATTCTCTCCACTTTTGCTCACCCAGTCCAAAATAGGTCTTCTTGAGTTCATTTGCAGAAGCCGTAGAGTATATCTTTGGATAAAAAAGGGAATGAAAGAAAAAATGAATTTTAGAAATGACATCATTGAAATAATGCCGAAGAACATTAAAGCGAGACGGTTTAGGAATAGCTGCACTCGATGAAATAGGAACAGAAGTCGCAATGCTACGAGCTGAAGATGTCACTGCCGAACTGCGTGGCGGAACGGATGAAACAGAAAAATTTACAAATAAACTCGTAGGAACTGTTATTGTATAATTTAATGTCATCCGTCCTCCCGGTGGACCCGGCCCTTAAGGGCCGGGTATTTTCAAAACAATGTTGGGCTGAGAGCGAAGCTCGGCCCGCAACTTAACCCCAGGCCTTAAGGCCTGAGTTCACATTCAAAGCCAATTAAATTAACTATTATTTACTATTTGATTAACATTTTATCAAAAAACAAAATAAAAGTTAATTAAATAAAAACAGAAATAATTTATATACCAGAGATTGTTAGAAAAAATTTAATACATAAAAACTAGTAAAGTATTTATTAGATTGTCTTAGAGTGTGTTTGTGAAAATGTGCAAGATGTTGATTTACAAAAGATTTTCGATGAAATTTCTTTTCCTTCGGTGGTGCCTATGGCTCCTCCGGCATATGTCACCACCGAAGGAAAAGAAATTTCGCGAAAAGATTTGTAAAGCAACCTTGCAATTTTCACAAACACACTCTTAGAGCAAAAAAAACTTTAAACACAAAAAGCCAAGACATTTTCATGCCTTGGTTTTTTATTTGAGAGATAGGTGGATTTCTTATCCGCTTGCGGAGGTTCCAGGATTGAACCTTGCGCGTTGTTCCTCCCACTTAAGCAGGCCGTTTTGCAAATATTGTTTCCATTGCGCCAATCCATAGCTGGAGGAAACATGGGGATATTCCAGGATTGCAGGATGGAATCCATAATCGGTAAGGAATTTATTCATTAAGGCAGTGCTTGTACGGGCAGTTCCGTCCCTTACTGGGTGTAACCATTCTAATCTTTGATGCAATCTTGCAATCGCCAACAATCTCTGATCAGGCGTCGTTGCACTTTCGACTTCTTGATAAAATTCAAATAAGAATTTATTGAAGATTCGGCGGACTTGGTCACGGCTCATCGCTTTATAATTCAAGCGCGTCGCAGTTTGAGAAGCATCAGTATAGACCATTTCGCCTAAACCATAGGATTCTCCAAATTCTCTTTTTAAAGCTTGGTCTAAAGCTTGGAACTCAGCTCGTGCTTCTGGAGTCACAGCATAAACTCCTGCTAGTGTGCAGTTGATATAATCATCGCTCGTTCGGAAAACGCCTACTTTTTCTTGGCCCATTAAGAAAGCTGTCGGATCTCCATTGAAGTGGGCACAGGTGTGTTTATGGAGGAGCAAATACCAGTCGGCATCAATTTTTGAGTTAATGAAATTATGAACAAATCCAAAGGTCTCTTCCATACTGGCAATGAACCCAGGCTCAACGGTGCCTTGGTGAGTTCCGCGATCGAAAACATATTTACCTAAATGGTGGTAGCGTCCATCGATACATTCCATCCACTTATTATCTCTTCCTAATCCCCAATAAATCTTTTGCAATGCTTCTTTGGACATGTTCTCGTTGATTTGAGGATAGCTCGGAGGAGCAAAAGGGCTGATGATCCAGCGATAGATTTTAGAAAAGCAATCTGAGATTGCATCGCAGAACTGTTTCCAGATTTGCGCGATTTTTTGACAGAGGGTCGAATCTCCAAAAAAACCAGATACTTTAGTCCGCATATTTGTATTGGACAAACTTGCAGGCTGCAAGCTAGCAATTGAACTTAACGCGCTAGTGGACCATGAGTTGTTTGAAGAATTCGGCACACTATTAACATTACTTATCGCTGTTGTAATTCCAACATTAAATACACCTGACGGGATAGTTATTGTATAATCTAAGGGTCTGCTCATTTAATTTCCTCCTTACAAAAAAATTGCAAACATTATACAGAAACCACCAACAATTAACAATTAAAACAATTTGTTAAATCATTTTAAAAAAATTTTTATTTTAATTTCTCTTTTAAAAGGAATTTTTTGAATTCAAAAGGTTTAAGCTCTTAGAGACGTTCTCTGAATTTGTCAAGAGCTTATCCATTTTTTAATCACATACCTATCTCCGGGGTTTGGGGCAGAGCTCCAAAGTTTCTTTCTCCATTTGCTATCTCTTTTTTTCTTTACGCGAGTTTTTCACTCAATCTGCTATTT
>JASHXO010000082.1 GCA_030043495.1 Candidatus Rhabdochlamydia sp. | reverse complement strand
AAAGATCGGTTTTAGAGACGTTCTCTGAATTTGAATAAATGCAATCGGAAATCAAACACAGGATTTTCGTAGACAGATCCTTAACCCGAAAAAAAAACTTTAAGCTTGTCAAAGAAACTACGCTTACGGGGAGAATTTTGCTCTTTTTCCAGTTCTCCAAATTGACGCAGAAGCTCCTTCTGCTTGTCATTGAGATTGACAGGAGTTTCGACACTAACCTTGACGAGCATATCGCCGCGGCCACGCCCATGGACATTAGGCGAGCCTTCGCCTTTAACGCGTAAAACTTTTCCACTTTGAGTTCCTTCTGGGATAGAAATGCGACAAGAACTTCCATGCGGTGTTGGCAGTTCTTTTTTACACCCTAAAGCTGTTTCAGAAAAACTTAAGGGAAGTTCGACAAGGATGTCATCGCCTTCTCTTTGAAAAACAGAATGGGGCTCAACAGAAATAAAAACGTACAAGTCTCCTGGAGGGCCGCCGCCTTCACCAGCATCTCCATATCCTGACATACGAAGACGCATGCCTGTGTCGACACCAGCAGGGACTTTGATTTTGATATGCTGTTTCTTTTTGACTCGTCCATCGCCATGACATTCAGAGCAAGGATCTGTAATCGTTTTGCCTTTCCCATAACATTGGGGGCAAACGCTTGTCATACTGAAAAAACCACGGGTTTGATGGATCTGACCTGAACCTCTGCAACGAGAGCATTTTTTGACACTGCTAGATGATGCTGCGCCTGAGCCTTCGCACTGAGAGCAGACAGTGTAATTATTTAAAACCACTTCTTTTTCGACGCCTTTCATCGCTTCTTCAAAAGAGATGGAAAGGTTCATTTTTTTGCTGGCGCCTTGACGTTCGCCTTCATCTCCTTCGGGTTCAAAGCCAAAGAAGGAATCAAAGATCGATTCTCCACCGCCACCGCCAAAAGCTCCCATAAAGGTGCGCAAAGCTTCTTCCATTGAAGAAAAGCCAGTGTGGCCGCCTGGACCACCCATCCCGGCTCCTTTAAGGGCATCGGCCCCATATTGATCATATATTTGACGTTTTTTCTCATCGCTGAGAACTTCATAAGCTTCAGAGATCTCTTTGAATTTTTTCTCTGCCGCTGAATCGCCAGGATTGCGATCGGGGTGGTATTTGAGCGCGTTTTTACGATAAGCCTTTTTAATCTCTTCTTGAGTAGCGCTGCGCGATAATTCTAAAATTTCGTAGTAATCACTCATGGTAATATGATTCTATTTTAAGAAACGTTGCTCTCTAGCTGTGAGTATAGCAAAGGCTTGTTTATACACCAAGAAATTTAGCAAACAGAGAAGTTGATTGCTAAATCTAAAGAATTACATAGTATAGCTTCTAGGTTTGGTCTTTTTGTATTTTTGAGCTGCTTTGGACTTAGCACGGCTTTTTACAGAAGGTTTATCATAAAAACGGTGTGCCTTGGCAGACTTCATGATTCCTTCTTTATCGAGCTTTTTCTTTAAAGCTCTCAATGCTTTATCGATAGGTTCTCCTGCTCGAACTTTAACACTTGGCATGGACATCTGATCCTGAGTTGTTAAATTTTAATTAAAAACAAAAAAACTATTCTTTTTGTTTTATGTGGCTAATCTTATGGGATAAGGAGATATTATTTCAACAAACTCATCCTGGAAGAATGGATTTTTGGGAAGTGTAATTTTTTTTTTATCATTATAAAGGGGTGTACAGGTAAAGAACTTCAACATTTTCTAAAGAAGTATGTCTTTGTTCGGAAAGAAAATGGCATAACGAATGGAGATTGGGAACTGGAGGATAATATGTTTTTTTTCTAAACGCGGGAGGAAGTTCCTTGTCTGATGAGCAGACTAAAAAGTCCACAGCTTCAAATTTTTCAAGCTCTTCCTTATTCAAAAGGGATGCTGCCTTTTGAATGACCTGCGAGGATGAGATATCTCCTAAAAGGACATAGAACTGCCCCGATCGGGTTGGAATGAGAAAAGCAAAAGCACCTTCTTTTTTAGGCAAAAAAGCAAGCGGTGAATTGAAGGTTTTGATCGGGATCTGCAAACCGAATGCCAGGCTTTTAGCGACAGCGACGCCGACCCTTGTTCCTGTGTATGAGCCCGGGCCGACTCCGAATGCGATTCCTCTAAGATTCTTTGGGGATTGGATATGCGCCTCGATCAATGCATGAATGCCAGGAAGAAGCCGATTGGAAAGAAGATTGCTATGAGCAAAAACTTCTTCAGCAATGATCTCCTTTTCATTCGCAAGAGCAATCAAACACAGATCAGTACTTGTATCTAAAATTAAATAAGTCATTCCACTCAAAATGCTGTTCAATCGGGGCTACTAGAATAACATACTCTGGAAGAGTTTGAAACGAAATTCTGTGATAATGTTTAAAAGTTTTATTGGGGCTTTGACTCGACAATCTCTAGAAGCGAGATACAAGATTAATTAAAAATTAAAAAATAAATTTTCAACATCTTCCTCTTCTGAGGAAGTTGCACATATTTTCTTGAGCTGGTAGATTGATTTGCTTTTAAAAGCTGTTTCAAAAGTTGAAAAAAGCTATCCATAAACTCGGTTGCCTAGTTAAAATTAATCTGCTGCCCTGCTGAAAAAAAATTCGGAATGTAAAGACTGCAGGTTTGTTTTTGGATGCGGGGCGCTTGCCTTTCACTTTGTAAATCGCTAAAAGAAAAGAAAAGCGTCAGTATTCTTTAAGGAGTCGCTCTTGAGCAAAGAAAACGAAATGACAGACGATGAAAACATCGAAGAAACACTTGTTGAAGCTGTTCAAGATTCGGTCAAACAAGACCAGCAGCGTGAAAAGTCGATGGAAGCTCCTGATGAGGTCTTTATTATTCCATTGACACGGCGTCCTTTTTTTCCTGGGATGGCTGCTCCGATTGTCATTGAGCCTGGAGCTTATTATGAAGTGCTCAAAACAGTAGCGAAATCTGAGCACAAGTGCATGGGACTTTTTCTGACTAAGCGCGAAGATATCAACGTCTACAAAGTGGGTTTTGAAGATCTTTATCAAGTCGGTGTTCTAGCGCGTATTTTGCGGATTATCCCCATGGAGCAGGGAGGAGCCCAAGTTGTCCTCAACATGGAGAAAAGGATCTCCATCAACAAACCGGTAAAATCTAGCAAGCATCTCAAAGCGAAAATCGAATATCACGAAGACATCATCACTAAAAAAGATACTAAGGAGCTCAAAGCCTATTCGATCAGTATCATTACGACGATCAAAGAGTTGTTGAAGCTCAATCCTTTGTTCAAAGAAGAGCTTCAGATTTTTCTCGGTCATTCTGATTTCACGGAACCTGGCAAATTGGCTGATTTTGCTGTGGCTTTGACAACGGCCTCAAGGGAAGAGCTTCAAGATGTGCTAGAGACCTATGATCTTCAAGGAAGGATCGATAAGGCCCTTGTGCTGCTAAAAAAAGAGCTCGACTTAAGTAAATTACAGAACAGCATCAACCAAAAAATCGAAGCGACGATCTCTAAGACCCAACGCGAATTTTTCTTGCGCGAGCAACTCAAGACGATCAAAAAAGAGTTAGGCTTAGAAAAAGATGATAAAACTTGCGATATCGAAAAGTTTGAGACACGGCTTAAAAAGCGCAAAGTGCCCGACGATGTCATGCAGACGATCAAAGAAGAACTGGAAAAACTCAGCGTCCTTGAAGTGCAATCTGCTGAGTATGCTGTTTGCCGTAACTATCTCGACTGGCTCACGATTGTCCCTTGGGGAATCTATGGCGGAGTCACAGATGGGGAACAAGGAGTGGACCTCAAATTCGCCAAGAAAGTTCTTGAAGAGGATCATTATGGGCTGAACGATATCAAACAGCGCATTCTTGAGTTCATTGCAGTTGGAAAGTTGTCTGGCGGGGTCAAAGGAAGCATTATCTGTCTCGTCGGACCGCCGGGTGTCGGTAAAACGAGCATCGGGAAAAGTGTTGCCCGCGCTTTGAAGCGGCAGTTCTATCGCTTTTCTGTAGGAGGAATGCGCGACGAAGCTGAGATCAAAGGACATCGCCGCACCTATATTGGGGCAATGCCTGGAAAAATGATCCAAGCATTGAAATTCACTCAAGAGATGAATCCCGTGATTATGCTTGATGAAGTTGACAAAATGAGCTCGAGCTATCACGGAGATCCGGCATCTGCTTTGTTGGAAGTGTTAGACCCGGAACAAAACAAAGATTTCTTGGACCATTATCTCGATGTGCGCTGCGATCTATCGAACATCCTTTTCATCGTGACTGCCAACGTTCTGGATACGATCCCTGAGCCGCTCAAAGACCGCATGGATATCTTGCGCTTATCGGGATACATTCTCGAAGAAAAAGTCCAGATCGCTAAAAAATATTTGGTTCCGCGTAACCGCAAGAATATGGGGCTTAAAACTTCCGATCTAGAATTCACAAACGGGGCGATCACCCAAATCGTCAATGGTTATGCAAGGGAATCTGGGGTCCGCAGCCTTGAAAACAATGTCAAAAAAATCATGCGAAAAGTGGCGATTCAAGTTGTCAAAGGGATGGAGAAAAAGTCTTCAAAATTTAAAAAGGTCACCGTTTCCGAACGCAATCTTGATAAATTTTTAGGGAAGCCGATCTTTACAACTGATCGTTTCTATGAACGCACCCCAGTGGGCGTTTGCATGGGTCTTGCATGGACCTCGCTAGGCGGCGCTACACTCTACATTGAGGCGACGCGAGTCCCTGGGGAAAAAACGGAAATGAAATTAACAGGGCAAGCTGGCGATGTGATGAAAGAGTCTTCGCAAATTGCATGGACGTTTTTGCATAGCATGGTCAATAAGTATGCTCCAAGGATTCCTTTTTTTGAAAAATCCCAAGTCCATGTCCATATTCCTGAAGGAGCGACTCCCAAAGACGGTCCTTCTGCAGGAATTACAATGGTCACGGCAATGCTTTCACTGCTCCGCAATGAACCCGTTCTCGCGGATCTGGGGATGACAGGAGAACTCACCCTGACAGGAAAAGTCTTGCCTATCGGAGGAGTGAAGGAAAAGCTGATCGCGGCAAAACGATCGGGAGCCAAAGTTCTCATTTTCCCAAAAGAAAATCAGCGCGATTACGACGAACTCCCTCCTTATCTCAAAAAAGGAATTCACGTTCATTTTGTCAAAAACTACGATGAGGTCTTCAATGTCGCTTTCCCGTCAAAGTAATTCATTTGCTGAGGCGATGCGTTCTAAAATCATCGAACCTCATCAGATCGAACACAAAGTTGCTGAGTTGCGCGCCCTTGATAAAACGATTGCCACGCTTAATGGATCTTTTGATTTGATGCACGCTGGCCATCTCGAGATGATTTATCAAGCTTCTAAACAAGCAGATATATTGGTCCTTGCTTTAAATACTGATCGGTCGATTAAAGAATACAAAAGTTCGTTGCGGCCGATCATTCCTCTCGAATATCGATTGCACATGATGGCGGCCCTAGAAATGGTCGATTTCGTCACTTGGTTTGATGAGACGGAACCCCGCCAAATTCTTTCTCGCATCAAACCCAACGTACATGTCAATGGCGCAGAATATGGCGAAAATTGCGTCGAAGCTGAAACAGTGCGTTCAAACGGCGGCAGAATTCATATCGTCTCTTTGGTTCCGGGACTTTCCACTTCACAGATTATTAAAAAAATTGTAGAGACATGCGTCTAATCGGCACTTTTGAAACAGAAAAGGAAGCTTACGTCTTTTATTCCTTTCTGCTCAAAGAAGGGATCCAGAATATTTATGAGCCCTTTGCCGACGAGAAATCTGGGGCCAAGCATTATCGCATTTGGGTCTACGATGAAGACGATCTAGATTTTTCCATCGAGTGGATGGATCGATTTAAGCAAAATCCCAATGACCCCCAGTTTCAAAACCTTGAGATTCCCTTGGCGGCGACTCCGCCTCCGCCAGATTACGGCCAGGTCACAGAATCGGAAGATCTCAAACGGCAACCGGTACAGTCGATTCGCATCAAAGAGCGCCGCTATTCGTTCCTGTTGACCTACCTGATCATTGTCCTTTGTGGTTTTTTGTACTTGTGGAATGACTTTCAAGAAGCAGAGATTTTAAAAGACAAGGGGCCGATCGCTGTTCAGCTCACCCTAACTCCGATTATGGAATCGATGCTGTTTGATTATCCCGACTCTTATAAGTATGTTGAAGAAGCCATCGATACTTTTCCATTCAATACCTATAAAGAAGAAAAAGAAATTCCTCCAGCGGCCAAAACCTTGTTGAAAAAAGCTGATGAAGTCCCTTCCTGGAGAGGCGTGTATGATTTTTTTATGACTGCCAAAACACAAGGATGGGAAAGTGCAAAAGAAGCTCCGATGTTTGAAAAAATCCGCCAAGGGGAATTATGGCGTTTGTTTACTCCTTGTCTTTTGCATCGTGATTTTTTACACATTCTCTTTAATATGATCTGGGTCTGGATCCTCCTCAAGCAAATCGAAGATCGGCTCAGCAAATGGAAAATTTGCCTCCTTATTCTCATCATCGGTGCCATTTCCAATGTGTCTCAATATTTAATGAGCGGTCCTTACTTTCTCGGTTTTTCCGGAGTTGTTGTCGGACTCGCCGGTTTCATTTGGGTAAGGCAGAAAAAAGCTCCATGGGAAGGGTATCCTTTGCAAAAAAGCACAATTTTGTTCTTGCTGTTTTTTGTCATCGCGATGTTTGTCCTTGAGATATTTATGTTCAGTCTTCAATTGTTTTCCTCGATCAAGATCACCCCGAACATCGCCAATACTGCGCACATCGTCGGCGGGCTGATAGGCATGTTGCTTGGAAGGATACCCCTTTTTGGAAGGAGAGTTTCATGACCGTTCGTGATTTAACGATCCTGGGATGTTCCAGTCAGCAACCGACGCGTACACGCAATCATGGCGCCTACCTCGTCCGTTGGAATGAAGAAGGTCTATTATTTGATCCAGGAGAGGGAACCCAGAGGCAATTCATCTTCGCCAATGTCGCCCCAACATGTGTGACTCGGATGTTCATCAGCCATTTTCATGGAGACCATTGCTTAGGTTTAGGATCGATGCTGATGCGGCTCAACCTTGATAAAGTCACCCATCCGATTCATTGCTATTATCCAGCCAGCGGCCAGGCTTATTTTGAACGTCTGCGCTATGGAACGATTTATCATCAAACGATCCAAGTGATCGAACATCCGATCAAAGGCGAGGGTTTAGTCCATGAGGATGAAAATTTCCGCATTGAAGCCCGTTATCTCGAACATGGAGTCGATAATCTCGGTTGGCGGGTCAAAGAGAAAGATACGCGCAAATTCGACAAAGCCAAACTCGATGCAACGGGTGTTAAAGGGCCGAATGTGCGCATCTTAGAAGAAAAAGGAGAAGTTATCATCCAAGGCAAAAACATCCTACTTGACGAGGTCAGCCGAATCGAGACAGGTGACGTTTTAGCAGTCGCCATAGATACATTGCCTTGTCAGGCAGCCATCGATCTTGCCCGCGGAGCAAGGCTCTTCCTCTGCGAAAGCACTTATTTAGAATCTCACCGCGATCTTGCAGAAAAGCACCATCATCTCACAGCAAAGCAGGCTGCCGAAATCGCTAAAGCAGCAGGTGCCGAGATGCTTGTTTTGACACATTTTTCCGCACGTTATCAAGATGTGGAAGTCTTTGTTCGAGAAGCCAAACCCATTTTCCCAAACACCTTCGCCGCCGAGGACTTTAGAGTCTTTCCCTTTTAACCCAGCTTGTCCCTAAAAGGTAAGTTAAGTTTACAGAGCATTAGCTGACTGTAAGATCGCGAGCGATCAATTGGAGCTCTCGAATGAGAACTTCCAGGGGGTCGCGATTGGAAGAAAAAGTGCGCAGCAATTTGCTCAAATCAGAATGATCAGGCTGCTGTGAGGAATAAGTTTGGATAGCTTGTAATAAAGAGATATTTTCAGGTGCTCCCGAGATTTCAAGCGGCTGGTGTAAAATATTATGCAGAATTTCAGCACTATCTTTGAGATTTTCTCTAAGCATTTTACCTCACTAAAAGAGCTTGATCGACCGTTCGATTTAAATGGGAAGTATTGCTGGCAAATCCGTTCAAAAAAGTCTGTTGCGTAGTCAATGTAGGATCGTCTAAAATCTTCTGCAATTGACTAGCTAGTGTCAAAACTTGGTCTTGCATTTGTTTGGACAAAGCAGGAACATTTGGGAGAGCTTTTGGCACCGGATGTGCAGGGGTCGGCTGGGGAAATGGGCGGACAGGTTCTGCCATATTTTACCTTTTGCGATAATATTTTTTCGAGCGACGTTTTTTCCGTGTATTTTTGGGTTCGCGAACAAAAGAAGTTTGCGCAGGCCAGCCTGCAATTCGGGGAATCTCTTTCATGACATTCTCTCTTTCTTAATAATGTATAATTAAAAAAATAAATTGTCAAATTAAACAATGCAATTTCAGAATATATCTATAATTAGATGAGAGGTTTAAGCAATTAACTTTTTTGAAAAAATCGATTCTGGTAACGATGCTGATGGCTGATCACTCCTGCGGCAATGGCGAAGGCCGAGGCAACATTGAGAGAATTTTTAAAGCCATAAAGAGGAATTTTCACAGTTGCATCTCTTAAAGAGAGTGCTTCCTTGGACAGTCCATATTCCTCGTTCCCAAGCATCAGCGTAAAAGATTTTGGAAAGGTAAAGTCGAAGACAGAAGGCGCGTAAGGATCGGTTTCTAGCGCAATCAGCGGACGGGGCAACTCGGACAATTTCATATCTCGATCGCAGGGAACTTTGTTAAAAGTTTCCATCGAGGTCTTTTGGACTTTAAGATTGTCGATGAAAGGGGTGTTTTTCACAAAATAAACTTTTCCTAATCGCAAGGCTTCCGTTGTTCGCAAAATGCTGCCTACATTGAACGCAGAGCGTAAGTTATCAAGATAAATGGCGATTGGAAGGTACGAGACTGAAGAAGACTGATCCGATTGGTGAAAAGATGGAGCAAGGAGATTATGCTCTTTCCAGGAAATTCCAGCCTTAGCCAGATGAAAATGGTAGCGGTCAGAAAGCGCCCGGAAATCTGTCTCTTCAAGAGGGATGAGTTGAAGCCAATTTTCAATCCGGCGGTAGAGGGAAAGATGACGCGGATCTCTGACGTCGTGGAAGATTCTAAGAAATCTGGCAGCCTTTTTGTGGCGAAAGCGCTCTGAAAGGCGGAGGAATTCTCCTTCAGTCATGCTTGCAATCATCTTGTCACTGCGGCAAAGTACTCATCGAGCTTTCCTTCAAATAAACGCATCCGATTTTCCTCAAAAGCAATGATTTTTGTCGCGGCATTGCCAATCAGGTCGCGGTCGTGGCTGGCGATGATCACTGTGCCTTTAAAATCTTGCAAGGCCCAGGAGAGTGCAGAGACAGCTTCTAGGTCGAGGTGGTTGTTCGGCTCATCCA
>JASHXO010000081.1 GCA_030043495.1 Candidatus Rhabdochlamydia sp. | reverse complement strand
GAAAAAAATGCATAAATATCCTTGCATCAGCAATAGAATTTTGTCGAGTAGGGTCATGGGAAGAATTATATACAGCTGCCTTGAAAGCTCTTCAAAAAACATGAGAAATGCAAATAGCCGGCGGATGGTTCTTGAAAGCAAGAGGAGTAAAAATAGAAAACACATCCAACTGAGATGCCTTGGGCGATTAGCCCAAGCGCCGATGGCGGAGCGTTTGCTTAGAAGGTTATAGAAGCAGAAAGTGGAGGCTTGACAAGTTCAAATTTAGAATTGCTGATTCAACGAGTTGGGAGTTTATTGAAAAGCTTCGATCCAGTTAAGATATTTAAAAATACTAGCTAAAGATTTACATGACATACGGCAATTATCCCGATTTGAGTAAAGTAAAACGCGTCCTTGTCATCAAGATGCGACATCATGGCGATGTCTTATTGACTTCTCCTTTGTTTTCCAATTTGAAAAAGGCCATTCCGCATGCCCGAATCGATGCCTTCATTTACAAAGACACACTACCGATGCTCCAAGGCCATCCAGCAATCGCTGATTATTTGCTCTATGATCGCAGCTGGAAAAAACTTTCTGTCTTCAAAAAATTCACTAAAGAAGCTGGTCTTTTAAAAGAAATTCGTTCCCGCAGCTATGACCTGGTCATCAATTTGACAGAAGGGGACCGCGGAGCGATCGCCGCTCTTGTTTCAGGCAGTACTTATCGCGTTGGTTTCGACCCAAAAAAGTCAGGTCTTGTCGGCAAATGCAAGATATATACCCATGTGGTCAAAGACTGTCCGCATCCGCGCCATACAGTCGAACGCCAAATCGATGTGTTGCGCCGGATCGGCATTTTTCCCGAACCTGAAGAACGCGACCTGTTTTTGCACGTGCCCGAAGATGCCAAAAGCAAAATTGCCGATCTTCTCGAGAAAGAAGAAATTCGCCCTGACAATTTTATTTTAATCCATCCTGTTTCTCGCTGGCGCTTTAAATGCCTTCCGACAAAACAGATTGTGCAATTGATCGCAACATTGCATGAAAAAGGGATACGCCTAGTCATGTCAGCAGGTCCAGATCAACAGGAGATTTCCATGGTCGAAGAGATCCTTGCGCTCACGCCAGACGTTCCAGTGTTTAATTGTGCTGGAAAGCTGACATTAAAGGAGCTATCGGCATTGATTCAAAGCGCCAAAGCTTTGATCTGCGTCGATTCTGTGCCATTGCATATTGCTTCGGCCTTAAAAACGCCTGTCGTCGCCCTGTTCGGTCCGACCTCAGAACAAAACTGGGGGCCTTGGATGCATCCTAAAGCGCGGATCGTTGCACAGAAATTTTCGTGCAGGCCCTGTTATCAAGATGGATGCGGGGGGAGCAAGATGAGCGACTGTCTTTTTTCTATGCCTATAGAATCTCTGCTTTCTGCGCTTGATGAGGTGATGTCAGAACGATTCTATCCTCCTGCTTCGGGGAAACTCAATACTTCTTCGATTTTTCAGCAAAATCTTCCAGAGACTGTCGCGCTGCAAGAAAGAGTAAGCAAATCATATCCAAATGTGTAAAAAAAGATCAATTTTTTTTTGAATTTTTTACAACTTAAAATCTTCGCCGAAATAAGACGAGCGTGCTTCGGGATTTTCTAGAAGCTCGTAGACAGCTCCGGAGAGCAAGACTTTGCCTTCGCGGATGAGGTAGCTGCGATCGACAATCGAGAAAATTTCGCGGGCATTATGATCGGTGATCAACACGCTGATCCCTTTGCTTTTGAGATGGCGGATCATTGTCTTAACATCATTCACTGCTAGGGGATCGATGTTGGCAAAAGGTTCATCGAGTAATAAGAGAGAAGGCTGGATGATTAAAGCTCGAGTAATTTCGAGGCGGCGACGTTCTCCTCCAGAAAGGCTGCTCGCTTTCTTTTTGGCCAGCGTCGTCAAATGAAGCTCGCCGAGAAGTGTTTGTAAACGGCTTTTTCTCTCTTCTGGAGAAAGGTCAAGGGTTTCGAGAATGCAATTGAGATTATCTTCAACTGTCAATTGGCGAAATATGGAAGGTTCTTGAGCGAGATACCCCATTCCCATTTTTGCTCGCTCGTGGATCGGAAGATGCGTAACTTCTTGACCGTTGAAAAATACTTTCCCCGAATCTGGTTTGATCAGTCCGATCGTCATGTAGAAGGCAGTAGTTTTGCCTGCTCCATTGGGACCGAGTAGTCCGACAACCTCGCCTTTGCCCACTTGCAAACTCAAACCATTGACAACAGGCTTGCCGCCATAGACCTTGACGAGGTGGTCTGCTTTAAGGAGCGGCGCAACAAAGGCAGCGGGAGCTTTAAGTGCCGGGCGAGGCACAAACTGCTGCTTGAGCGCTGGGTTGAGGGGAGAAAGAGAGGAACGTAAGGGAGAATAGGGTTTTTGGCTCATGGTAATTTCTTCAATAATGGAAGGAGTTGCTGCAATTTACTTTGCTCATCCGGCGTAAATGCGAACTGAACTGCGCCGACTCCTTTAATTTGCTGCTGTTTGGTTTCCGAATCGTAGGTGATATGGACTTCGGGCGCGCTTAAGCGCATTCCTTGGGACTCATCCCAAAAGAGGACTTTTTTGCCGGGATTTGCAGAGAGGATAAGGGTTTTCGTCGTTAAAGAATAGGTCAGACGGTCGGCAAGGCCGCAACGCAAGGGCTTTTGCGGGTCATGGGAGAACAAACGGATATTGCCAGAAAGGGTCAAAGAAGAAGGCTGGAGCGTATCGTTGGTAATGGAGTACTCGAGAGAAGCAGTATCGGCAAAAACAGCAAACTCTTCTTC
>JASHXO010000080.1 GCA_030043495.1 Candidatus Rhabdochlamydia sp. | reverse complement strand
TGAGACAAGGAGAAACATACTGCAAATAAGAGAGACAAATGAGATAATCGCCGTCTGATCTAAGCAGCGACGGTTGGAGCCACAGGAATTTCAACTAAAAATGGGGCATTCTCTAAAGTCATAGTGGAGGCTTTTTAAATGTCAGTAACAAAATCTTTCATCTACCTTTCTCCCTGGGATCCTCTTTGCAGTAGAGCTATTATCCCACCTTGTCAAGTAGTGACTGCGTTTTTGCAAAAAAAAAATAAATTTTTGGTTCTGCAAAGAGCAAGAAAAGACCAACAGCACCTTCTCTGGGGAATTCCAGGAGGTAAGTTGGAACAAGGCGAGACCCCGCTTTTGGGCCTTATTCGTGAACTAAATGAAGAGCTGGGAGCGCAACTTCCACAAAATACATTCCGCCTTCTCAAGACGACAATGAGTCGCACTTCTTGTGATGGTCAATACGGCTTATACCTCTATCATGCTTTTGTTCCTGAAAACCTCATAGTGAATATTAATCTAGAAGAACACTATTCATATCGATGGGTTTCGTTAGAGGAATTTGAGACTTTGAATCTACTCACAGCTCAAGGAGAAGCTTATAGGTTAGTAGAGGATGAGCTGAAAAATATTTTAAGAACCAAAACAATTAAGAAGAGTTAAGGACACTATGATCAAGGAAAAATTTCCCCAAGAGAAAGACGCTTATTGCTATTGCAATAGTACACTTTTTACTGTAATAAGTGGTTCATTTCGGAAACACTTTCAACAAATTATGAGATTGAAAGAAGAACTCAAGCGTAATCATGTATCTGTCCTTTCTCCTGCAGGAGAGGCAGTTAATCCCGATGACGAATTTGTCATTCTCAATTCTGATCCAGTCACAAACCCTAAACTTCTTCAAGATTCCGTTTTTGCTAAAATCAGAAGATCCACTTTCCTGGTCGTAGCAAATTTTGAGGGTTACCTTGGCCGAGCCGCTGTTATGGAAATGGGATATGCGATAGCATTGGGAATTACAATTTACTCTATAGAAGATGTCAAAGATCCAAATTTAAAACCTTACTGCAGGGCACTAAGCGAAATCTTCCCGAGTATTAGTTTTCATCTATTGAAAGAATCAGAGAATGCCAATATTACTTCGATGATTTCTGTTAGTGATTTTTCAAAACCTTTTGAAATGACAAAGCAGCTCGGCCAAAACATTAATACAAAATAATGGCGGTGCAATTAGGGTCAGGTTTAAAAGCTCTTGTTCCTGCTGTTGGAGCGGCTGTCTTCCAACATAACCTTTATTACACCGCCAAAATAATCGCCTAAAAGCGATTTTTGATGAGTTAATAAACTAAGCAAAACCAAAAAAGTATTATTTGTTAATGCATGGTACAAGCTTGTCTCAAGGCATTTTTAAGAAAGATAAGCCTGATAGATGTTCTTGATCATGTAAACTATTTTGCAAATGCGGAGGAAAGAAATGCTACAAAATCTCCTGTTTAAGGGTGACAATCTAAGTGCGTTAAAAGCTTTGAGGAAAACGCATAAGAACAAGATAAAATGTGTTTATTTAGACCCACCATATAATACTGGTTTTGATCGCGATCATTTTTCAGATAGTAAACTAAGTAAAGATTGGATAAAAATGATGCGAGAAAGATTAAAAATCATAAAAGAATTAATGCAAGACGATGCTTCTTTATGGATAAGTATAGACGATTTTGAATTGTATAGCTTGAAAATGCTCTGTGACGAAATATTTGGTAAAGAAAATTTTCTAGCAAATATAACGTGGCAGCACAAGATTGATTGGAAAGATTATAAGGGAAAATTCCAGCTAGATCATACATATATTTTGGCGTATAGAAAAACATCATCTTTTGAATTTGTGAATAATATAAGACCCAAAACTGTCTGGCACGAACATGAGGTTGGTGGTCGAATAGATGCTATAAATGAATCTCAAAATTTATTTGGCAATGAAAATATTTTTTCGACTCCAAAGCCACAAAAATTAATCGAATACATAATAAAGTTAACAACTAAAGAAAATGAAATAATAATGGATTGCTTTTCAGGATCTGGGACCACGGGAGCAGCAGCACAGAAAACAGGACGATATTGGATTATGATGGAAATTGGGAATCAGTGCGAAACTCATATCATCCCTCGCATGATCCAGCTGAAAAAATTAAAAAATAGAAAATCTTCGAAAAAAAGAAACAATAGTTCTGAGGGCAACTTCTTATATTTTTCAAAGCCCATGTATTATCCTTCTTTAAAGCGGGCAATTTTGCAGTGACTTTGTTCATTTTTTTGCAATTGCCATGATGTGAGCGCTTGCTCCTAAAATGGTCTCATCACTTTCGATTGATTCTAACAAATCAAGAAGCTTAGCCCAACCTACTGGATTTGCATGTAAATCATGAATAAGATTTTCATCCCAAACAGGACCCTCAATCGCTACTAAAGAAATGTCTGTAAATCCGGCTTCTATCAACTCCTCCCGAAAATCATGTGGGTGATGGAAAAATAAGGTCATCTTGGAATTATCACTCCAATGCAGCCCTGTAGTGATATCTTCTTTGACCTGGATAATTTTAGCCAAAAGTACTTTTTTGTGCATGCTGTCAATATAAGATTGAAAACGGGAAATAGATGCAGCAAATAAAATACCATCTTTTTTCAATACTCGGTATGCTTCATTAAGCGCTTTTGCTCGATCTTCTTTTGAAACTAAATGATATAAGGGACCGAGGGATAGAATTGCATCAGCAGAGCTATCCTTTTGTTTCAGCTGTCTAGCATCGCCCAAGGAACAACTGGCTAATTTGACACCGGGGAAATTATTTGCATAATCTTTAGCCTGTTGAATATGAATATAGATAGGATCAATAAGGTGAACTTCGTAGCCTTGTTTTGCTAGAGGGAATGAATATACACCATACGCCCCACCAACATCTAAAATTCTTAAAGGTGGTGGCAGTAATGCTTTGTTTAGTATTCTTAATGTTCGATCTTTTTCTAAAATAGCAGAGTCCAGGCGATTTTTTTCATTTCCCTGAGCGTAATACTTTTCAAGAGAAGAATCTAGATGGTTGTTCATACTATTGTTAAGACTTGATTTGCCGGTATTTGTTTGTTAAATAAAAAGCCACTAATGAAATTATCGAACCCGCAATTGTAAAATTTAGAAAAGTATCTACCGCTCCGATCTTTTTGGTTAACAAACTAGCTAACCAAGGAGTAGCTCCTCCAACAATACTATCGCAAAGAGTAAAACTTAGAGCAATCCCAGTATATCTTATTGTATCAGGGAAAAGTTCCGAAATAAAAACTGGAAGAATAGCAAATTGCAAATTCAACAAAAATAAAAATAAAAATATTGAAATTATCGCAAAAAATGTTCGATAGAAAATCAAAGATGATACAGATAATGCCAATATTAATAAAGAACTCAGTATTAGAATATGTTTTTTACTAAATTTATCTCCTAATTTACCCAAGATTGTCAATGTTGCTGTAGATATGACCATCATACTCATCGCTATCAATAAATTATTTGATTTGCTAATATTAAATACTTCATCAAAATACATTTCAACGAATACTGCAAACATATAAAAGCCAACAGCTGCCAATAGAGAAGAAAAGAAACCTCCTAACAATTTTTTCCAATAATGAATTGCATCGATAACAGGTTTACGAGAAGTTAAAGCTTTTTCTTTTAAAGCTTGAAAACCAGGACTTTCCTCAAGTTTTGTACGAAAAAGAAGGGCGAGAAATGCAAAAGTGCCTCCTAAAATGAACGAAATTCTCCAACCGTACCTTTCGATAAATTCGTGCGAGAATCGTGTTTCAAATATATAAGTCTCTATTTGACTAATCAATACCCCTATTTGTGGCCCCAAAAAAGAAAAACTACAAATATATGCTTTTTCGTTCTTAGGAGCACATTCAGACAAATAACACATCGCTCCTGGCAATTCACCACCAGCAGCCATCCCTTGCACAAAGCGCAAACAGCACAAGAAAACAATTACAGATATGCCGGATTTAGGAAAGAACCACCACCCTAGACATCCAATCAAAATACTAGTGCTCTGTAAACTTAATTTTTGCAGTTTGGGCTAACGTGAAAGCTCCCGCGGTTAAGCGATCGTAAAGCGCGCTGTATTAATTCAATACAGCTAGCTTTACGATCGCTTAACCCCGGGGCTTTGACGTAGCCGAAACCGCAAAAATTAAGTTTACAGAGCACTAGGAAGAATCATTAAAGCGATTGAGCCTGTAAATGCAAGTTTTCTCCCAAAGCGGTCTCCAATGTCTCCAAACAATATCGCACCTACCGGACGACCAATAAATCCTACAAAAAAGATGAATAAAGTATTATAAATAGCTAATTCAGAATTATCTTTGAAAAAAAGATGTTTAAATAAGTCATTCCAATGAATAAACAGAAAAATTTCATACCACTCGATGATGCCTCCCGTTGTAATTGCTGAAATGATGAACGATCGATTTTTAGATGAAAATGATTGAAAGTTAGCCATTAAAAAAACTTAGGAACATCAAAATTTTATTTTCTAGGGACATATGTCCAAATCATTTGTCCTATCATTCGGACTTATTGCCTGAAAAAGAACAATTCGATTTCTTTTTCATGATCACTTACATGTCTAAATGTAGTCTTGTTTTTAAAGTAGCTACTGATTGATCCGTATCTCTCCTGCAAACTTTTCAAGAACTACTAAAAAATCTTCTAGAAAAACCTATCTGTTATGGTATTCTGTTAACATGCAAAAAACAATCAATAACATTGTGTAACGTTGTTTTCATAAATTCAATTTTTTCAATTAAGCATATCCACATTGAAAAAAGTTTGAGATCGCATTCCTTTAAGCTTGTCAAAACAAGAGGAGAAATTATGATCTCAAAGAGTACATGTGTCCCGTAATTAATGGTCGAGCAATACTTCTGCTGTAAAATAGATAGTCTTCAAAGAGATTCACGCTGTTGTGCTCCATTTTTAGCTGCTTTGCTCTGCACAATTCTCTTGGCTTCTTCATAAGGTTCATCTTTAATATCCTTATATACATATGGATTGTCAGGGTTTTCAGCTTGATAGAATATTCTATTCCTAGCATGAAGGACGTATATCACATTATTTTTATTGGAAAGAGAAAAAGTCTTCTTTGAATCCCTAAAGGAAATAGAGACACGCGCTCTACTAGAAGGAAAGGGATATTCCCTTAAAAACGGCCTGATTTTTTCATGTGCGTTGATGATTTCAACAAATCTCTCTGTAAGATTAACCTCCAGCTCCCTAGCTAGTTCCACTGTCGCTCTCCTATTAGCAACGAGGCTAACCGAGATTGCTTCCACATCACGAGGCATCTCTCCTCCACTTGCTTCACACTCAAAGCCATATATCTTGTACACCTCCTTCAAAAAGGCAGAGGTCACTTCAGCGACATATTGTGTATAAATAGGTGAGTCATCTGACTCATCTTCCTTTGCATCCAAGGTAAAGCCAATAATCATCATTAAAACTGATAAAACGTAAGACTTAAAGTATCTAAACATCATGGTATCTATGTTGAATTTTTAAACTCTATTTTCTACAGATAGTCTTTAAAAAGACTCCGGCTGTAGTGCTCCATTTTTAGCTGCATTGCTTTGCACGATTCTCCGAGCTTCTTCATAGGGCTCATCTTTAATGAGCTTGCCGACATAGGGTTGGTCAGGGTTATACGCCAAATAGTGGAGTTTATCCCTTGCATGGCAGACAAACTCTACCTCACTGTGAGTAGAGAAAAGCTTCCCTTTCTTTCTAAAGGAAATGCTAACATATGCCCGACCAGGAGGAAATGGATATTCTCGCAAAAATGGTCTAATTTTCTCATGTGCATTGATGATCTGCGCAAGTCTTTCCGTAGCTTTTACCTCCAATTCTCTGGCTTGTTCTATCGTTGCACTTCGATAGGCGGCGAACTGAACCAAAATCTCTTCTACATCGTACGGCATCTCGCCTCCGCTCGCTCCACATGCCAAACCATACTCCTTGTACATCTCCTTGACAAACGCAGACGTTATTTCAGCGACATACTGCGTATAAATAGGTGAATCATGTGATTCGTCTTCTTTTACATTAAAAGTAAAACCTATAATCATCATTAGAACTGATTCAACATAAGGCTTACAGCATCTAAACATCATGGAATCTATGTTGAATTTTTAAACTCTATTTCTATAGATATCTTTAAAGAGATTCCGGCTGTTGCGTCCGGTTTTTAGCTGCATTGCTTTGCACAATTCTCCGAGCTTCTTCATAAGGTTCATCTTTAATATCTTTACATACGTATGGATTATCAGGGTTCTCTGCACGATAATAAATTCTGCCGTTTACTTGGGAAACATAGGCAACACCACTATCAGTGTAAGGGGTATTATTCCGCGGATAAAAAGAAATTCCTACTCTTGTTCGGTGAGATGGAAATGGGGTCTCTCTAAGAAAAGGTTTAATTTTTTCATGCACATTGATCATTTGAACAAGCCTTTCTGTTATTTTGACTTCTAGCTCTCGTGCTTGTTCAACCGACGCTATCTGATGAGCCACGAACTTAATAGATATTTCCTCTATATCATAAGGCATACAACCACCACTACCTTCACATTGCAGGCCAAACTCCTTTTTTATTTGCTTAGAAAAAGCACGGGTAATTTCAGCAACATACTGTGTATAAATAGGGGAATCATCTAACTTATCTTCTTTTGCATCCAAGATAAAACCTATAATCATCATTAAAATCAATACAACAAAATTAACGTGTTTTGCCATTATAGAATCTATGTTTTTTTCTTAAGTCATCAATTTCATCTTCCTGAGCCATCTGATACGTCCTGCCTAAGAAAGCGTGGTCAGCGATGAAGGCTGTTCGTTCTGAAAGCTTCGAGCGGCATGAGACAAACTTTATATCGTAGTTTGGGTCATTCTTATATTTTAATGCAAACAACCCTGTAACAAAATCTTGGTTAGAGTAAATGTTCGTCACACCGCGGCCGTATTCGAGAGGGAGGGGCATTGCTGGGGCGACCCCGAGAATGTAAAGTTGATTTTTGAGAAGGCCCTTCTGATCTTCGGTCATCCCTTGGATCGCATTGCTGCCGATGACTCCGCCTTCGCTATGGGCGATGTGGAGCCAGAGCAGATCGGGATTGATTTTGTGGAGGGATTCGGAAATCGCAACGATGTATTGTCGAGTACTGACAACGATGGGGGTGTCTTTGCCTCCACGTTCTTCAAGGGTCCTTTTACAATCGCGGAGCAGGCCGTGGGTCGGGTTGTGCATGCCTAAGGTAAGAGTTCCTTCGGGAACCATGTTGACGATGGAGCGCACGTTTTCAGCAAAATCGTTTTTGGTCGTGCAAATCCCATTTTGTGTGCTGATCAATCCAATAGTGCTTCCTTCTTTGGGAAAAAGTTCATGAAAATGATCGACGATATTCACCGTGTCTGTTGTCCATTCTTGCGGTGTGAATTGAAGCTTGTGCCAATGGCCACAAGAGACGACCCAATCCACGGGGACATCGGATAAAAATCCTTTGCATGGCAAAATGCTTCCTATAGGAATCACTCTTACCGGTAGGATCGCGTGAAGGGGAACCTCCAAGCGCAATTCATGGGGATAGAGAAGATCGGAGATGAGGCCAAAAAGGTCGAGGCGGTTCAAAGGGCTATTGAGGACATAGGCGTAGAGGTTGGCTCCGTCTGCAAAACCTGAAGGGTCGGGTGTGAGCCATCTTCCAAGAGTGGGATCGTAAAATCTCTGTCCAAAGAGAATAAGTCCACCCATCGATCTCTTGGAGGAAAACCGCCAGGGGTTTAAGGGAGGGAGGTCGGTTTTCTCCCTGCCAAAAGCGTTCATTTGATAGGACTCGACGATCTTTTGATCTGGGGAAATCAGTGCGATGATGTTTCCTTGGAAATCGTGCAGAGGGGCGTAGGCAATTCCTGCAATCTCAATGGCAATGGTTCCTCCGATCTCCCCTTGCAGGCTGAGACCAATGACTTTGAGTTGGGCAATGCTGCCGTCTTTCATCGCCCCGATCTCTTGGGTTTTGTCATA
>JASHXO010000079.1 GCA_030043495.1 Candidatus Rhabdochlamydia sp. | reverse complement strand
TTAAAAATACAGGACGCTGCTTTTGTAACGGCCACTTAATAGACATGAGAGTAGCAAAGACTGAGCCGTTATAAAACAGTGGAACTCAACTGAGCAAGCTTGCGAGCGAAGGCGAGAGCTTCCTTCAAGTTTCAAATATTTGTTCTAATTGTATGTGCCCTGTGGGTTCACGCATAATCCATTGACTCTAATGAATGTTTGTCTCTAAAGTTGATTCAAGCCTAAAAGACAATAGAGAAAATCATGCGCTTTGAACCCATCCTGAAATTGGAAAAAGTGCTTTTTGAGTCTTTTTTCACACCTTTTAGATTCGTTTCTTGGTTTAAAAGCAGTTTCTATGAAGCGGTTCTAAAATCTGTGAAAAAATCCTTCAAAAATCAAATTTTTCGAATTTCAGGATAGGTTCGTCTGCGCACGCTTTGCTTCATTCTCAGTATTTTATCATGCATGGTTTCGTGCTCGGCTGGAAGACGCCCCTCTAACCATGGCGTTCAGGGAAGCTACGAGGCAAATTCGATCACGTCTACAGATGCTCTCAAGCCGTTGATCATACTTGATGCTGGCCACGGAGGAACTGATGAAGGGGCCAAAGTCAGCACATTTATGGAAAAGAAAATCACTTTGACAACGGCTTTTTTGATAAAGAAACATCTTGAAGAGCTAGGCTATCGTGTCATTATGACGCGCAGCCGCGATGTGTATCTTCCGCTACAACGGCGCGTCTCGATCGCTAACAAGACAAAAGGCTCGCTGTTTGTTAGCGTCCATTTCAATTCTTCTCCCAGTGTTGAAGCGCAAGGAATCGAGGTTTTTTATTATGATTCGAAAGAGATGTGGCGCACGCGTGCTTCTAAACGGCTGGCCAATTGCATTCTCTACCGCGTTGTCGATCAAACGGATGCTGTGTCAAGAGGGATCAAGCAAGGTAACTTTCATGTCATCCGAGAAACCGAAATGCCCGCTGTGCTTGTTGAAGGAGGCTTTATTACGAATCGGGATGAGAGAGGAAAATTGCGTGACAAAACATATCTTGACCGCCTAGCTGTTGGAATTGCCCAAGGGATCGACAAGTATATGAAAATGTAAATATGCGTCCTCGGCGCGAGTTGAACGCGCGACCTGCCGCTTAGGAGGCGACCGCTCTATCCACCTGAGCTACGAGGACAAGAGGCAGATATTTTAATCGGAGTTGTTAATCTATTGCAAGAGCCTATCTCGAAATTGGAAAAATTTGATTTTTGAAGGATTTTTTCACAGATTTTAATGTTACTTCGCAGGACATACTTGAGTAAGTAGCCCAAGAAGTGGCATTTAAAGATGTGGAAAAATCCTTCAAAAATCAAATTTTTCCAATTTCGAGATAGGCTCAAATGCAAAATTGATTGGATCTGCACTATAAGTTAATCTAATAGTTTATTGATGAGGAGGAAGGAAATGACTCAAGCGCAAGCAGACATCGGGTTAATCGGCCTAGCTGTGATGGGACAGAATCTCGTACTGAATATGGACGACCATGGATTTGTCGTCGCCGTCTTTAACCGCACTGTTTCCAAAGTTGATGATTTTCTTGCCGGACCCGCTAAAAATACACCTGTGATCGGCACGCATTCACTTCAAGAATTTTTTCAAACATTGAAAAAACCTCGCAAAGTCATGTTCATGGTCAAAGCGGGCGCACCTGTTGATGAATTAATTGAAGAATGCCTTCCTTTTTTAGAAAAAGGGGATATCATCATCGATGGGGGCAATAGCCATTATCCTGATACAGAACGTCGGGTCAATGACCTTAAGGCCAAAGGAATTTTATTCGTTGGCTCTGGTGTTTCCGGAGGGGAAGAAGGTGCGCGTCACGGACCTTCGATCATGCCCGGCGGCAACCCCGATGCTTGGAACGCGATCAAACCTATCTTTCAAGGGATTTCAGCAAAAGCAAAAGAAGATGGGCGTCCTTGTTGTGAGTGGGTCGGCGACGGCGGTGCCGGACACTACGTCAAAATGGTCCATAATGGGATCGAATATGGCGATATGCAGCTCATTTCAGAAGCCTATTTCTTGCTGAAAAATGTGTTGGACTGTTCTATCGATGAGATGCACCATATCTTCGAAGACTGGAACAAAGGAGTCTTGAACAGTTTTCTCATTGAGATTACTTCTCAGATTTTCACTCATCGCGATACGGATGGAAAACCGCTGCTCGATAAAATTCTCGACGTTGCCGGTCAAAAAGGAACCGGCAAATGGACAGGCATCAGTGCGCTTGACCTCGGAATTCCCGTGACGTTGATTGCTGAAGCTGTGTTTGCTCGCTGCCTTTCCGCTTTAAAGGAAGAAAGATTGCAAGCGGAAAAGCTTTTTCCTGCACCAACAGCCAAGTTCAATGGAGATAAAAATAAATTTATCGATGATATCTGTCAGGCCCTCTATGCATCTAAAATTATCAGTTATGCTCAAGGATTTATGCTGATGCGCGCTGCGGCAAATGAAATGAAATGGAAGCTCAATTATGGCGACATCGCGCTGATTTGGCGCGCAGGCTGCATTATCCGCAGTAGGTTTTTGAACGATATTAAAAAAGCTTACGATCGAAAACTAGACCTGTCTAATCTATTATTCGATGATTTCTTTCGTGGCGAAATTTTGAAAGCAAAACCCTCCTGGCGGCGTGTCGTCGCAAAAGCTACTGAACTCGGAGTTCCTGTTCCTTGTTTTAGCACCAGCTTGGCGTTTTTTGACGGGTACCGTACCGGACACCTTCCTGCCAATTTAATTCAAGCCCAACGCGACTTTTTTGGCGCCCACACTTATGAACGCGTAGACCAGCCTCGCGGTAAATTTTTCCACACTAACTGGACGGGGACAGGCGGAAACGTGACTTCCGGATCTTACAACGTGTAACATCTATGACGATTCTAAAGAAAATTATTCGCCTGCCTTGAGGACTTCCATGAAGGCGGACTGAGGAATGTTGACCTTTCCTATTTCTTTCATCCGCTTTTTGCCGGCCTTTTGTTTTTCCCAAAGCTTGCGTTTGCGCGTAATATCGCCGCCATAGCATTTGGCCGTCACATTTTTTGTGATCGCTCGGATCGTCTCACGGGTGATGACTTTGCCGCCAATTGCAGCTTGGACAGGCACTTTGAACTGTTGCATCGGAATGACCTCGACGAGTTTTTCGCAAATGGCACGGCCTCGGCTCTCGGCTTTTGTACGGTGGACAAGGCAGGAAAAGGCATCGACTGGCTCTTCATTGACGCGGATTTCGAGCTTGACGATGTCACCAATTTCATACTTTTCAAATTCATAATCGAACGAACCGTACCCACGGGTGACCGATTTCAACTTATCGTTAAAGTCGGTGATGATTTCATTCAAAGGAAAGCGATAGGTAAGCAGCAGCCGTTTCGAGTCCATCGTCTCTGTTTTAATCAGCTCTCCACGTTTTTCCATGCCGAGGCTCATGATAGCGCCTAAATACTCAGATGGAGCCATGATGTGGCTTTTAACCCATGGCTCTTGAATATATTCGATATAAGTCGGATCGGGATAGTGGGCGACATTGTCGATGTTGACTTCTTTGCCATCGGTGAAAGTGATTTTGTAAACGACGCTTGGAGCTGTTGTAATGATGTCGAGATTGAATTCTCTTTGTAAACGTTCAAAAACGATTTCCAAATGCAGCAAACCTAAAAAGCCACAGCGGAAACCAAATCCCAGCGCCATGCTGCTTTCCTGTTCTACATGCAAAGCGGAATCGTTGAGTTGCAACTTCACAAGTGCATCGCGCACCATTTCGAAATCAGAGGAATCGACAGGATAGATTCCGGCATAGACCACAGGAGAAATATTTCGAAAACCGGGAAGGGGTTCAGGAGCAGGGTTTTTTGTAGAAGTGACCGTATCGCCTATCTTGACATCGGATGTATTTTTAATATTGGCAAGGATATATCCCACTTCTCCAGGACGAAGTACATCGACAGGTTTCTCAGTGGGTGAGAATACACCGACTTCCAGAACTTCAAAATTTTTTCCCGTGGCCATCATTTGGACCTGGGTTTTTTTCCCAATTTCCCCACTTATGAGGCGGACATAGACCATGACTCCTCGATAGGGATCGTAATGCGAATCGAAAACGAGAGCACGGATCGTATCGTCTTGTGCTGGTTTTGGTGGGGGGATAGTGAATAAGATCTGTTCGAGGATTTCTTTAATTCCAATGCCCGTTTTAGCCGAGCACAGAATTGTATTTGAAGTATCGAGGCCAATAACATCTTCAATTTGTTGTTTAACCGTCTCGACATCGGCTGCTGGGAGGTCGATTTTGTTGATCACTGGAAGGATTTCTAAACCGCGTTCAACAGCGAGATGAACGTTGGCAAGACTTTGCGCCTGAACTCCTTGTACGGCATCGACGACGAGAAGAGCGCCCTCACAAGCAGACAATGATCGAGAAACTTCATAGGTAAAATCAACGTGGCCAGGAGTATCGATGA
>JASHXO010000078.1 GCA_030043495.1 Candidatus Rhabdochlamydia sp. | reverse complement strand
AAATTTCCCATTGTCTTCTAAGCGACGGGTCACTGCGATGGTGGCGCGCCCGGTGCGCTCGGCCATTGAGGTATAATTGGTATAAGTCGGATCGATGAGTAAAAGAGGCCGTTTTCCAGAACCCGCCGGCCCGCATACTCCAAGAATTGCCAGCTCCATTGCATGGCTCCCGCCATCGGTAATTTGACTGAACAGTCCTTGTGAAGAAAAATTACTGCTCTCAATCAAATGTAAGATCGCTTGGTTTGCTTCTTTTTCACCCACTGTTGCTGAATATTTGACTACGCCCTCCCGAAAAGGACTGTCTGAGGCACCAAGAGAGAACATCCGTTTGGCCATGGCAGGATGAATCGGCAATGAAACGTTCCCGATAGCGGTATTCACAGCAATGACCCCATCAGTTCGTTTCATGAATTCAATTTGAGATAAACGAATCGCTGAGGGAGCCCGCTTTTGGAAGTGGAACGAAAGCAATGGTTTCATAATTTCAATATAATAAGGTACCTGAAAAATTAGCTACAAAAGTTTGTCATCAGCAACAACTAAACAAAAAGGCCGAGGACCCTCGACCTTTTATTAATGGACAATAGGCTTAAAGGATTAATTTTCTGCCTCCCAGGCGATTTGGAAACAGCTGCCATTTTTTAACAGCGCAATGGGCTGCGCCTCCACAGTCCCATTTGAATCTGCCAATGTGATCTCATCGTTCATCCATTGTCCATCGTTAATGGTGCCGCTCACACCATTGATTATGGCCGAACAATAATTGAAAGTCACTTTTTGGAAATCGGACAGAGGAAGGATCGAACCTGAAAAAGGAGCTTCGACAATCCATTCTGCACAACTCCTGGACGCATTGGCGGCCATTGTATTAGATGTAGGGATAGTCGTCGTCACACCTTTGGTGTGATTGATGATCACCAGTTTGAAGGTATCGTTCCCTTTGTATCCGACACGGGCGCTGATCACATCTCCGTTGTCAACAGGAAAACCGCTGATCTCAAAAGAACCATTTGGGTACATTTCAAACCAGGCATAATTATTCTGGGAGCCACTATTCCAGTTGTGAGAAGTGCCAATCTGTTCGACGGTATCGCTATTATATCCATCTATGCCGACCCAAATTGCGCAATAAGTATCATCAGGAGTTGCAGCAAGCGTGGGCACTACCCAACTGCCAGCGACATATGTGACAGTGTCATTTCCCGAAGTTCCATTTAAATCAGTCGCGGCGACATACCCGCCCCAATTGGTGCTCATTGATTGAGATGTCGGAGAAATTGTCGATTGAAAAGTCGGATCCGAGCTCCTGGGATGAATTTTCGTTCTGTCAATGGATTTGATCGCGCATTGGATTTCCACCAACTGTGATTCTTCTGCTTGAGACCAAGCAGATAAAGAGACTAACAACAAAACAAAAGAAAATACTGGTTTTCTTTTCATAAACCCCTCCTTTTTGAGGTTGATATCTTTTTGACTAAAAATTTTACTCCCATTTGAAAATGAAAGTCAATTTTGTTTTTGAGGCAATTTTGACCTTAGTCGCGCATATTAGACCCTGCCTTCTCATCGGAGCTCCCAGAAAAGCTTTTATCTTTCTTGATCCATTACTAGACAATTGATTTTCGAATTGTGATTCATAGAGAAATTTGGTATATTACAACTGTTGCAAGGAAGTTTTTTATCGAATCTCTTGGTAATTTTTTTTAAGGTATTTGAAATGAGTCCGCTGTTCCATGGATTTACTCCATTTATTGAGATCATCATCATTTCGGTGATGCTCAATTATTTGCTTTCCTTCTTTTGGAACACGCGCTCGATGGACCTTGTTCTAGGACTATTAGCTTTTCTTTTAATCTTTGCCATTTCTTCATGGCTGAATTTACCCATCTTGCACAAGATCATGGTATTGATCGGAAATGTCGCCGTCATTGCGATTCTGATCATCTTTCAGCCCGAGCTTCGGGTCGCGCTTTCAAAGCTTAGCCTTAAAGGCCGCCGTTATAAAGAGCTCACTGAATTCGATAAATTTTTAGATCAACTTGCCAGCTCGACGTACCGTCTTGCCGAAAAACGCATCGGTGCTTTGATTGTGCTTCAGCATGAGGACTCTTTGGATGAATTTGCCAATAAGGCGGTCATTCTCAATGCTAATTTCTCCTCTGAGCTCCTAGAGTCGGTCTTTGCGACGACAACGCCTTTGCATGATGGGGCTGTGATTATCCGCGACATGACGATTGTCGCCGCGGCGGTCATCCTGCCGCTTGCCGAAGATAGCTCTCAATTGACGCGTTCGATGGGGACGCGCCACCGCGCAGGTCTTGGGGCCAGCCAGCTTACGGATGCCATGATCATTGTGATTTCCGAAGAAACGGGAAAGGTCTCTCTCTCGCGAGATGGGATCATGACCCCAGGCGTCAAAATCGATCGGTTCAAAGGCATTATCCGCAGCATCTTTACTCTGCCTCAAAAAACCGATTTCAAAAGTCAATTTAATTTGCGTGAATGGCTGAAGAAATGAAAACTTTACTCTATAAACTATTTGTTGAGCACTGGCCTCGTAAATTAGTTTCGATCATTTTGGCTGTGATTATTTGGCTGGTGGTCAACCATACTCTAACTGCGACTCGAAATATCAGTAATGTCCCCGTGCGCATTGTCCATTTGCCGCCTGGAAAGACGATAGAAGGGATGCAAGCAACTGGACGGCTTGCAAAAAAACTCACGTTGACGGTTGTCGGTAATAAGGCTTTGATCGATGAACTCACACCTTCTGATTTAGAGATCGTCGTCGATGCATCTGACAAACCTGACGAGTGGATCATCACTGTGAGCAAGAAAAATTTGGTCTCGGTCAACCCAGAAATCGATATCAGTAATGGAATCTCACGCGTCTACCATCCGAATTTCGTCGTCCGCATGACCAAACTGGTCACGGATCAAATCCCCATTGTCATTACACAGCCCATCGGCGAAGCTCCCCGCGGCTATCAATTTCTCGATGTCTGGCCGTATCATTTGACTTTGTCGGCAAGCGGTCCGGAAGAAGTCATCAAACGGCTCAAACTGAAAGAACAAAGGATCACTTTCAACTTGAATGATATCTCTAAAGCGCAAATGGATGAGCTTTCGCTTAGGTCCGAGAATTCTGAAGTGGTCAGTTTCTTCGTTCCCGATCAATGGAAACAAATCAATATTCCGATCCTTTCCGATACTCCGCTCGAAATTGACGATCCTAAGGCCAAGGCCCTGAGGATCGATTTTATTCGCTGCAATCTCCTTTCTGTCGAAGCCCCGATCCAGCTTTCCCTCTTTTTCCCTCCAGATAATTTGCAAAATCTCAATCCCGAAAATGTCTCGATCGCTCCGAATAGCCTCGTCCATTTCAATAAGGGAACGCCACTCATCACCTTTCCCCTTTATGCCAATGGCGTGGACAATCTCTTTTTGCAAACTGTCAGGGATATGATCGAAATCGTCATCATCGCTGAACAAAAAACTGACCGTCAGCCCTTCGACTGGAGCGTGCAATTTGTCAACCCAAGGCAGCTCGAAGACAAATACATCTCGAGATTGATGTCCGACGTTTCCGACCACGATATTCGGGTCCTTCAGCCAACTTTGCGCGAAGAATATCTACGCAACCGGTTCAGAAGCTATATGAACCGCTTTCAACTTTTCCGTTCCGATGACAGCAAATTTGAGTTGGCGATCCACATTAAAGATCATCAAATCTTAGTCGAAGAAGCCGGCCCTTTGACAGAAGGTATAACTAGCGGAAGTGAACCCAGGCCTTAGGGGCCGGGTTTCCGCCGGAGGACAGATGAAAGCCAAAGATAAACCTGCAGTCACCCTCATCAAGGCGGCACTCTTTAATCAAGGCGGGTTGGAAAAATACACGTGGGAAATCGCTCGCGACTTCTGCACACAGGGCTGTGATGTCAGTGTGCTGACAAGCGGCCCTGTGCAGGCCCCTTTTTCCCATCCTCAGTTAAAGATCATCACATTTCCAGTTGATCACCTTTTCAGTTTCTGGAACGTCGCTCATTTTGACAAAGCCTGTACAGAATATCTGGAGAAGAATCCCTCGCCGATTGTTTTCAGCCTCGACCGCAATCGCTTCCAAACACATATTCGCGCTGGCAATGGCGCTCACGCAGCCTACTTAAGCCATCGCTCGAAAGAAGAGGGTTTTGCCAAACGCTTAAGCTTTGCTGTTAATCCCCTACATCGAACCATCCTCTCTTTAGAAAAAAAAGGATTTGAACATCCCGATTTAAAAATCCTTTTCACCAATTCGTTCATGGTCAAGCAAGAAATTTCAAATTTCTATAGTACTGATCCGAACAAAATCCAAGTCGTCCACAACGGGGTCGAGTGGCATGCCATGCAAGGCGCCTTCGATCAGTGGGAATCTCAAAAAGAAAGAACGCTTCAGGAGCTAAAATTAGACCCTACCGCTTTTCAATTTATTTTTATCGGACATAATTTTCTTCGCAAAGGATTGGGAAAACTCCTTTCTGCATTTTCCCTCATCAAAAAAGAAAATTTTCAGCTCAGCGTGATTGGCAAAGATAAGAATTTATCTTATTTTGAAGCGCTCTCGCGTCAATTGCAGCTTGCTCAAAAAATCTTTTTCCTCGGTCCTCAAAAGCTGACAGCGCAGTTTTATCAAATGGCCGACTGCCTCGTTATCCCCTCTCTCTATGATCCTTTTGCCAATGTGACAGTAGAGGCCTTGGCGATGGGGTTGTTTACGATCTCTTCAAAATGGAATGGAGGCCATGAAATCCTTGATAAACAAAATGGGGCGGTGATCGAATCTTTAGACGACCCGATTTCTTTTTCTCAACTATTAAAAGCTGCCCTCAACTTCCGCAAAACAGCAAGCAGCGCCCATTCGATACGGCAAACGGTCAGACGCCTTGACTTCTCCAATCAGTTGAAATGCATTACTGAGTCTACGATTAAATCTGTCATCAATTAAAATGCTAATGCTTCATTCTGATGTCATAAACCTGATAAAATCATCTCTGTAAATGCCTTGGGTTCCAAAGCATAAGTTAAAATACTGACATAGAATCAACATAAAACTTCAATTTCTACTCACTTCGTGGACAATGATAATGTCATATTCGAAAATTTTCAGTCAGAAAATAACTAGTGCTCTGTAAACTTAATTTTTGCTATGATGATCTCATGATTCTTCATAAACTTTCTTTCATTTTCATCTTGGTTTTGACCTGGCCAATCCGCTATCTCCCCTACTCAGCAATTCACCGCTTGGGAGCTTTTTTGGGGACTTGTGTTTATTATTTTTTTCCCAAATTCCGCAAACGTGCTTTGAGCAACCTCGCGCTCGCTTCCTCACTTCAACTGTCCGAAGATCAAATCCAACAATTAGCAAAATCATCTCTCCATAACTTGACGATCACTTGCCTCGAATACGCCAAACTTTCTTCGGAAAAAGAGATCCACCGCATTACAACTTGCGTCAATCCTGAACTTGCTGCTCAGTTAATGAAGGAAAATAAGCCTGTGATCTTTTTCTGCGGTCATCAATCCAACTGGGAAGTCTTATTTCTCGAAGGAACAAGCCGGATGCCAGGAGTTGCCATTGGCCGCCCTATCAAAAATATCGACTTATACAACTGGGTGCTCTCCATCCGTCAAAAATACGATGGAAAAATCATCGCTCCGCAAAATGCTATCCGC
>JASHXO010000077.1 GCA_030043495.1 Candidatus Rhabdochlamydia sp. | reverse complement strand
TGTCAAAAAGAGAACTGTTTTTTCTAATGAGTGTTCGGGTTGGATCAAAAAGCTATAGAGAAGCAAAAGAGCGGAAAAAATTGTGATCAAAAGAACGGGCTTGTGGCCATACTTATCGCACAAATAGCCTGCGGGAACCATTAGCATTGCCCCGCCGAGAACAAAGCAAAGGTGCCCGCCTCCCATACAAAGCCAAGAGTGGCACTCTTTGGAGCGCATCAAATCAGGAAGCAAAAACATAAAAGCGGTAATCAAAGTGAAATTGAACACTTGAGTAATGTAAAGTAACAAAAGAGGACGTTTAGCGCGTAACAAAGGCTGTATGAATTCTTTAAATGAAAGTTTCTGATTGTCGTTTTGTTCTTGCATCGGATAAAAAGCAATTACAGCAATTAATAACAAAACTGGAATCAAAAATACGAGTGCATGACCCTCGCAAAGATCGAGAGCTTTGGTAAATGCCAGCTGCGAAATTGCCAGGCCAATGGCGCCTCCCGAAGCAAAAAACAAAATATTTCGGCCTTTATACTCTGGAGAAAGCAATCCTGCAAAACCCACAGCGGCAGGATGATAAGACCCCGATCCCAGCATCAACAGTAAAAGAATAAAGAAAGAGACCAATATATCATTGGTAAATGTGATCCAAAGGACACAAGATGCCAGAACTAATCCTAGAATGATAATTTTTTTTCGAAATCCCCGATCAGAAAAGTATCCAAAGAAAAGTTGTAGAATTTCTCCAAAAAATCCGCTTAAACCTGCAATCAATCCCGCCTTAGCAAGATCGACGCCGGCAATCGTTTTATAAATGGGCCAAATGCCGGTAAAAAAATCGAGCAGTAGATGGCTACTCCAGAGAAGGAATAAACTCCTTCCCAAAGTCGGGCGTATCTGAAGTGACATAGAAGTAGAAGAGAGATGTTTTGTTCACCTTAAATGATAAGAGAAACGAACTATCCGTACAAGTGTATCTATAAGATATTGAAGATAAAGGTTTTTCTCGGTTTATGAGCCTTTCCCGCAGATAGGCTCATAGACAAAAAAAACAGGGGAACGTATAGTCAGAAATTGTTTAACTTTTTTTTAGAAGAGGGAATTTTCAAATGAAAAAAACTGCTTTTTTCTTAAGTATTCTAGTGATTGTAGCCAACTCATCTCTTTTTGCAGCCAGCAAAAGTTCAAATCAAAAAGGCTCGGGAAAAGCGCAATTAGGGCAAATGCAAGGACAGCAAGAGCAACAAATGAACCAGGGGCAAATGATGAATCAGCCTGACTGTACCAAATTGACAGCAGATGAGCAGAATTTTGCCAATCAGATAAATGACATGAATAATAAAACGATGTTCTGCACGCAGTTTACTCCTCAGCAAAGGCAACAAGCGATGCAAATGATGGGGCAAACAGATGCTTCAGGAAATATGATGACCGCTGACCAAGCTGTCAATCAAGTCATGCAAAATAGTGGGATGACTCCAATGACCCAACAAAGAGGAAGATCGTCCAGCGGTTGCCCTGTAAAATAAATTTGGACCTATGACCAATTCAGTTTAATTTGTTTTTTAACTTATATCGAAAATGATTCAAAATTAGAATAAACTTTTTAAAGTAGAATAATAAGCGAGACTCAAAAGTCTCGTTTATTATTTTAAATTAATTATTTCTGTCTCAATCCAGTTGTAAGACTGGACAAAAAAATGGTTGAATTCTTACAGTTGTTTCCATGCTATACTTGGTATCGCCGAGTATGGGCGAAATTGTTCCATAGAACTCTCAGGAGATATGAAAACTATGAAAAGAAATACAATGATGATGCTGGCCCTCGTCGGAATGACAGCAGGATTGACAACTGTGAATGCTGAAGAAGCACAAGCGCAAAACGCAGCTGCAGCTCCAGCTCAAAAAGCTCAAGTTGTTACAACAGGCACAGCTCAAAAAACAGCGGAAACAGCAGCGACAAAACTTTCTGTAGAAGAACAAGCTTTTGTTGCTAAGCTCACCGATCAAAATCGCAAAGCATTTAGCGACAAATTTTCCACTGAGCAAAGAAAAGCTGTCATGATTGCTGTGAAAAATGGTGCCAATGCAGATGAAGCTGTCCAAAGAATGGCCGCAGCAAAAGACTTAAAAGATTCACCTGCTGTTGCAAACGCTGAAAAAGCAAATACAGCAACTCCAGCTGCTACAAAGTAATTCCTTCTCTTTTCTTAAGCAATCGCCTCTGAAAATTAAAGAGGCGATTGCCTTCTTTCTTCTCTGCCTGTATACCGAAAATGATTTAAAAGCTGTATAGCCAAAACTATACGACGGTATCATTTTTGAATCGTTAGAGTGTGTCTACGAAAAATTGTTGTTTTCGTAGACACACTCTTATCGGAATAACATAAGTTTTTTATGCATATAGGCATTATCATTCGTGAAAATTATCCTGTTTGGGGAGGCGACCTTAAAGTCGTCTATGGTCTCAAAGAAGGCCTTGAAGCTTTGGGATGTCGCGTCACTGTCAGCCATTCCGTATTATATTTACTGGGGGCTGATTTTGTTATTCTAACGAACTCAACGCTTGATCTAAGACCACATTTTGATGTCTTGCAACTATATGGAATTCCCTATGCTGTCCTATGCTTTCATGAGGATACCATTCAATATACCCTGGCCTGTTTTGGTTTTGCTAACTACATGGAAAAATGTTTGGAGGGATACATTGACAATGGAATGGCCTATTCTTTGGACCGTCTTTTAGAAACTCCGCACATAGTCAATTACTTCGGTTTTTTGCCCTTGCGATCTCCTTATTACAATTATTCGGTCCTTGAGCAAGCACGGATGTGTATCGTCAATTCTTCAACAGAAGAAAAAACTTTAAAGAGAGATTGTCCTGCAGC
>JASHXO010000076.1 GCA_030043495.1 Candidatus Rhabdochlamydia sp. | reverse complement strand
TTATTTTACATTCGTTTCAGTATTTCTTTGGTTAGTGCGATATAGTCTTCTGAGGCGCGCGCTTTTGGAACGATCTCAAAAATTGGCTTCCCATAAACGGAAGCTTCGGAAACACAGATATCTCGACGCACTTTTGAATTGAGTAATTTTCCAGGAAATGTGCTTTCGATTACTTCCAAAAATGCCTCGTTGCTTTTACCGCGGGGGTTCCAGAATGAGAGTGCGACTCCAAGGACGTTGAAGGGATGCCGTTGTGAAATACTATGCATAAATTGAGATAGGCGCTGCAATCCTTTAATACTATAAAATTCGGGAGTTGCGCACACAAGAGAGTGATTTGCAGCAATGAGAGCTGATTCTGTTAGCCAGCAAAGCGATGGCGGAGTATCGATGATGATCGTGTCGTAGTCTAAAGGTTTTAGAATTTCTTTCAAGCGTTCGTGGGAATAACGGTCTGCGGCAAGTGGGCCCGTGACCTCGACGCGTTCCAACCAGGTGTCAGCGGGGATCAAATCGAGATTTTTTAAACTTGTGGGAAGAATGACATCTTGAATTTTCTTTTGCCCTTGAAGGACGGGCGCCATGCTATCTTGAGCATCGGGATCTAGCCCAAGGCCTGTGGTTAAATTTGCTTGGGCATCAAAGTCGATGAGCAATACTTTTTGTTTATGAAATTTAGCTAAAGCCGCTCCGATATGGAGGGAAGTCGAAGTTTTAGCGGTGCCTCCCTTAAAGCTGCTCACAGCGATTTTATGCATTAGCTTCCTCTTTAGCATAAGCTGATGTTAGAGACTTTGTCGCACTCTCTTTTTCAATCGTGCTGATAAAGTCTTTCAATTCGAGCTCACCGTGGACGATATTGTCACGTGTGCGCAAATTGATCGTTCGTTTTTCGAATTCTTTATCACCCACGGTCAGCATATAGTTGTATTGCAAGAGCTGCGCATTGCGGATTTTTTTATTGACCGATTCCGAGGTGTCATCGACATCGCATAAGAAACCGGCCTTTTTAATTTCTGAAGCAATCTGATGCGCGTACTCCTGATGTCGGTCAGCGACTGTAATCACACAGACTTGCCTTGGGCTTATCCACAATGGGAATTTGCCGGCAAAATGTTCAATCAATATCCCCATGAAACGTTCAATCGAACCAAACAGGGCACGATGAATCATTACAGGTCGTTTTAGCTGTCCGTCACTATCCATATATTCCAGTTGGAATTTTTCGGGAAGTGCCATATCAAGCTGGATCGTACCGCATTGCCAGGATCTTCCAAGGGTGTCTTTGATATGGATATCGATTTTAGGTCCGTAGAAGGCGCCATCCCCTTCATTGATGCGATAAGGCTGGCCCCAAGCATCGAGGGCATCTTTCAGACCTGCTATAGCGATTTCCCAGTCATGATCCGAGCCAATGCTCTTTTCTGGACGTGTTGATAATTCTAGACGATAGGGCAAACCAAATGTTGAATAGATCTCATCAACAAGGCCGATCACGCTCATGATCTCATGTTTAATATCAGATGGGCGCATAAAAAGATGGGCATCATCTTGGTGAAAGCTGCGCACGCGGAATAAGCCGCTTAAGGCTCCAGATGCTTCATGTCTGTGCACGTGGCCAATTTCGGCAACACGCAGAGGCAATTCACGATAACTGTGTGCCTGAGATTTGTAATAAAGCATGCAACCTGGGCAGTTCATCGGCTTGATCGCATAGTGGCGCTCTTCGATGCTGAACGTGTACATATTTTCTCGATAATGAAACCAGTGCCCCGAAGTTTCCCAAAGTGTCTGACTGAGAATCTGCGGGGTTTTGATTTCAACATAGCTGGCTTTGTCGTGCAATTGCCTTAAGAATCCGATCAAGCGATTCCAGATGATCATGCCTTTAGGATGGATAAAGGGCATGCCAGGACCTTCTTCCTTCAAAGAGAAAAGATCGAGTTTGGGCCCGATAATTTTGTGGTCGCGCTTTTTGGCTTCCTCAAGGAAATGAAGATATTCTTTGAGAAGCTTGCGATCTGGGAAGGAGATGGCGTAGATCCGCGTTAACATTTCACGATTAGAATCTCCTTTCCAATAGGCGCCAGAGGTTTTGAGAATTTTAAAGGCTTTGATTTTTCCTAAATTGGGCAGATGAGGGCCGCGGCAAAGATCAAAGAATTCTCCTTGCGAATAGGCAGAAATCTCTTCGCCGTCTTTAAAGCCTTCGATCAATTCACGTTTATAGGGATTGTCCTTAAATTTTTCTAAGGCCTCTTTTTTCCCTTTTAGCACATTGCGTTCGGGACGATAGTTTTCATCAATGATCTTCTGGGCTTCTTTTTCAATCTTCTCAAAATCTTCATCAGAGACCATAAGGTTGGCAAAATCATAATAAAATCCCTGTTCGATCGGGGGACCAATGGTGGGTTTGGCGTTTGGGAAAAGGCGCAAAATGGCTTGAGCCAGAACATGTGCAGAGGTATGCCAATAGATTTCTTTCCCTTGCGGGTCCTCAAAATGGATGAGTTCCACTTCATCGCCATTTTTTAGCAGGGTGGAAAGATCGCGCATCACGCCATTGATTTTTGCGGCAAGAGATTGATCAGGGCCGCGTAAATTGAGTTTTTCAGCTAAATCTTTGGCTGAACTTCCTTCCGGAAGTTCGATTTCTTGTTTATTTATTCTGACCAACATTTTAAGAGTTCCTCATTGAGAGCGGTTGTAAAAGGCAACGGCAATGGATCTGCCATTATCGATTTATCTCTAGCTTTTTCTTGTTGATTGTAAATCATTGCTGCCCAAAATATAAAGGCAAAAAAACGATTAATGAGTTTTTGAAACTTCCAACATTATTACAATTTTAAATAGAGGTATGTTTTTGAAGCGTGAAGAGATTTTCCACCTTCCTTGCACAGATCCTCAGTTTTTGGGCCATATCTTTTTGCATTTGTTGGATTTAAAAAAGGATCATTTTCTTGTTCAACTCTTGGATTTGCCGAGTGAAGCAAGGCTTTCTTTTTTGTTTGATCTATCGGCTGTGCAAGAGAGTTTTCGCTTTAGGGCGCTTCATCGAGCGCGGCGTTTGGCTCTTGCTTTGATCGATGAAAAGGGAGATGTCAAACAAGATCTTTTAAAAAAAATTGTTACACTCTTCGAACAAGAAGGATACATTTTCTTTCCCCAAGGCTACAACGATGGAGTCATTCAAGAGCACATGATCGGATTTTTGCGAATTTTGAGCCAAGAAGAGGTTCTCAAATCGCTTAAAAGATTTCAAAAGCCTCTTTGTCATAAATGGGCGGAAAAGCTTGTCTTCGAGACATTAGGATTGAATTCCTTGTCTCCATTGACCGATGCTCAGATCAGAGCGGCTGTCCTATGCGCCTGCTTAACGCCTTTACGCCAAAACGTGGGATCCTGTTTTGCCACCGCTCCTGCGATTACCATCCAAAAAGAACAAGTTCCCCTTTTTCTTGACGACCTCTACCAACTTCTATCTACGGGAAAATTAAAGCGGACCTTTGGAGGAACAGAATATGCGATTCCTTTAAGTCCAAGTACAGGGATTGGAGATCTTAAAAAAAAATTAATCGCAAAGGATTCAAAAGCTAGAGTGGGTTTTTGTCCCGGTTTGATTGCTGCGATGCAAGTCGCTGGCGCCATTGGGTCAAATCTGCCAATCGAAGAATTGGGAGAAAAGGTGCAGGAATTGATTCAAGCTCAAGCCCTGGGCAAAAATCAATTGACTGTCGCGGATTTGATCCGTCAGGTTTTACTTGAGAAATTGCTTTTAACGGAAGAAGACATCGAAAGAAGCCGAAGCCTGGAAATCGCACATTTCAAAAGTGCAAAGATGATCATAGGGGGCCCTGATACTGGAGTATCGCGTAAACTAGAGCAGATCGGGGTATTCAAACAGAAAGAAAAGGAGGCCAGGACAGCCTTCAATGGGATGTGCGATAATGCCTTACTCAAGTGTTGGGAATTTACCCTCGCCTCTTTTTCTGAAGTCAAAATGGAGTTCTCCCGCTGGAATCTCTATACTAGCCTGGGGCTTTCTCCTGAGGAACGCGGAGGCATCGGTGAACTGATCTATCGCAAGATCGATGAAAAAATCAAAGGGCTGAATAAAAAAATCGAAGAATATCAAAAGCAGTACGAGATTGCCTTCGATCAAGTCAGAGCAACAGAAGCGTTGCTTCGCAATGCTGCTTCTGAATCAGACGCCCGCCGCCTTCAAGCGGAATATCAATCTCGTGCTTACCACATGCGAACATGCCTTGAAATGCGCGATGACGTGTACGCGCAAGGCTCGAATTATTCGAATTTATTCTCGTTTCTCATCAAAGAGTATGATCAAAAATTTCCTGAATATTTTCAGGAAATCTATGATGCTGAGATGCAGGATTTTCAAGGAGATATGTATGATGACAGCCCTGCGGGCTTTCGATTGGTTTACAAATATGGACGGTCGGATCCTTCAGCATGGACGCTGATCTATGATGCAGAAGAATATATCGAAGCCCTTCTTAATTTTTTCTCAGCCACGGAATCGCAAATTGCCGCAGAGTGTGATTGGGAGGGTGGTCAACAAGAAATTTTAGAAATTACTTCGGTGATCATTGCGCATATAAGAACGCCTATTTTTTTAGAAACAGCTTTTCAACGCATGGCGAAAGCTCATCAAGCTCCGATATTGCAAACTCCGCTAAAAAACTTGCAGGCGATCGAAAAGAAACCATGGGCCTACACTTCGGGCGGGACCATGATGACTTTGTTAAAAACGTATTATTGTCGAGAGAGCGAACTGACATCGGAAGAAAAATGGGTAGAAAGCGAAAGTGAACTGCTCATTTTTATCCTCGATACTTTAAAAAATCTTCCTCCCAAAACCACAGATGCCTTTCTTAAAGATTCGCGCAAAGCCATGTTGATGGCCTCCCCTTCCCACGCTTTCCTGCTTCTTCCCGGTCAAGATTTTTTTCGTTTAGGCTGGCAAGAGGAGATTTTTACATATACGTGGGTGCGCGATTCCGTATTTTTACCCAGCCAACATTTTTACGCAGACATACGTCTCGGCGCAGCAGAGCAATCTTTTTTGCTTTCAAGATTTTGTGAAGAACTGCCTCCATTGCTAGGGCATTATCTTAATCAGGTTTTTATCACTTCGGACAAGAAGCTTTCCGTTGTTGAATGGCGTAAGTCGCTTCTCGATGCTTTGATTCAACGCACCCAGTCCCAGTCTTCACAGCAGCAACGCGCGCTTGCAGATGGAATTGACGCTTTTTTATATCAGGCATTGCCCCTTGTTTCAGGAAAAGAGTGGAAGATGCTGGTCCGCCGTATTCTCTCCAACCTCATGAACGATGAAATGGAAAAAACTTTACAGCTCTTTTCCGACGCCCCCTCTCCTTTGATGACAGCAAGTGAGGTCAGGGATGCAGCAAAGGGCTGCTATCTTCTGTCTCAAAAAAAAATCGTACTTCCCTTCGATTTGCATTTATTCGTTAGCATACACGCTCGTTTCGTCGGAGTAGCACCGCCGACTCCATTGTTATTTGCAGATACGAATTGGACAAATAATTTTTTTGGGTTCGTCGTCAATCCGGGAAATGGACGTCTAGAACTCTGGCGTCTTGACCGTACTTTATCTCAAGGTGTGCAAATGAGCGGTTGGAAGCATTGGCTAAATGGAAGCGATCGTAAAACATGGTCGATTTATACCCGTCCCTTTGAATATGAAATGAACGCGCCAAAGCAGGGTTTCAGGTTTAAATAAATTTTTAATTAAAAAATGCGTTTAATAAGATTTTCGTTCTTTTTAATTTTACCTTTCAAAGGTTTTGCCTTATATAACGGCAACCCCAGCTTTCCGATGATGCCCGAAGCAGGGACATTTGTTTCGAAAGAGGACTGGTTTGGGGTCAAAATCGGCTATCAATTTGATGATGTCTACGACCGTCGACTGAGAATGGCCCATCGCCATGTTGATGACCAACGAAAAAAAGTCCAAGAATATGAATCTCTTAACAATCAAGGCGTATTGACATTTAACTTCAATGATAGAGCAGAGATCTTTGGAACATTTGGGGCGATGTCATTTGAACTTTCACAGCGGCCATTTGAAGATACAAAAGTCTCCTATCACACACAGGCGTATTTTGCCTGGGGTGTTGGAGGTCGAGCGATTTTGGCCTATTGGGGAAATCTCCAAATTGCTGTCAATGCAGCCTATCTTCAATCCGACTTGCCTCTTTCCTCAGTCAGGGTCAATGATCATTCTTATGAGAAAAAGCATGCTGAGGCTGAATTTCGAGAGTGGCAGATTGGAGCTGGCGTTTCTTATCGGTTCAATTGGTTTATCCCTTATTTGGGATTTGATTATTCAGATTTTCGCACGAAAATAGAGCATTTGAATTCGCTGAAATTTCTTTTTCATCGCAATCACGTCGTTTTTAAAGAGATTTATCCTCTCGGTATTTTCTTCGGATTCGGTCTTTCTCCCGATACAGGGTTTAATGTCAATGTTGAGGTCCGCTTTATCAATGAGAATGCGGTATCTGTAAGTGGCGATTTCAAATTTTAGTCAGGAGCTTCATCTTTCAAAATTTTTATGAATTTGGGTTGATAAGCCTTTTCCTTTGCAATAAAAGAACATTCTCATTATAAGACTTTAAGTCGTTTTCACAATTTCTATAAAAAACGAACTGTGCAAACTTGTATTAGAACAATCAAACTGTTGCTATGAGCTTATCTGCAAAGTTATGGAATTTTCTTTGCCTTCCTTTTTGTCCCATTTCCAATCTCTTTTTTCGTCCATGTGTTCACATGGACTCAAAAAGAAGCAAACCTGCTTGTGGGTTGGAAATGGGCTCAAAAATTTAAGACAAATAAAATCCCAGCACTTTGCAGAAAGGCTCATCGATCCCAAAGTTTTTGCTAAGAATCTGCGCAGGATAGTCATAAGTTAGGAGTCAGTTTATGAAACAAGACCAATTTTTACGTCGATTTTTCTATCTATGCGCGACATGTTTTCTATCTTCTACTCTTTCCCTTTCTGCATCGACAATCGAAGATTCTGATGACATCGACCAAAAAGATATTAATGCTGTTCGCGAATGGATCAACACAAAACGACAAGTCACTGTCCGTGAATTAGGTGGCGCCCTCTCAATCAGCGGTGAAGTCCGCACAGAGTTCCAATCCACAGCAGAAGTTCTCAACGGAGTTAGACAAAGAGGGACCGG
>JASHXO010000075.1 GCA_030043495.1 Candidatus Rhabdochlamydia sp. | reverse complement strand
GCGAGAATATATTTTATGGGTAACTTGCCAAGATTTGATTTCAAACATGGAAAAAAAATGGAGGTTCCGAGCAACTTTCATTTGTCTGTTCAAACCGAGGGAAATGTCCTGTTTTTACAGCAGGGAGCAATGAATCTTTTCGCTATCCAAAAAAAAAATGGAGCGGTGGAAGGCCCAAGGACACTCATCGCTCATTTTAACCATCCTGCTTTTCTTTTTGATATGTCTTATTTCCAAGGAATTTATGCGATCATAGCTATTTCTGAAACTCCTTGCATGATTTGGAAGTTGTCATTGGATGAAGTGAAAGAGACATTTATGCATTCACCTTTTTTTGTACACGAATGGATCAATCAACTTGCTCTTTTTTTTGTTAAAGAAACGCTTACGGGAACAGATGAATATTTTCTTGCTCCTCAAACCATTCAACTTAAGAAAGCAGAAACAGCTTCGATCAAACGAGCTATTAACCATTCAGAAAAGAACAGGATTAATTGGATCCGTATTGAGCAAGGAGAAGCAAAATTCTTAGGATATCCTTCTCTTATCCTCAATGCCGAAAGCGGTGAATTTCCTATGACTTACAATGCTTGGATAGAGGCCAAGGAAAACTTAATTTTGAATGCGGTCGAGGTTATAGAGGACTGGAATCAAGGGCTTTCATTGTTTCATCGTGTTTTTTATGATTACCTTGTCGAACATCATTTTAAGAACGCAAGAGAGGAAATTAAGCGTTTTGAAAAGAGAAATCAGGAAGAGCAGAATAATATTGAACGATCGCTGCAAGAAATAGTGAACGTGATCAATCCGATCGAACATCTCGAAGTCTATAGAGGAAACAATGCTTTTTTTCGAGCTTGTCAGAATATTGGCCACTTCATGAATATCACTTTTCATTGGCCTGAGGAGAAAGACTTAGAAAAGTCCGAGGCCCCTTCTGTCATCGCAGCTATTGCTAGAGTGTCAGGAGTCAGATATCGACAAGTTGCTCTCACAAAAGAGTGGTGGAAAAAAGATTGCGGGCCCTTATTGGCTTTTTATGAAGAGGAGGAGAAGCCCGTTGCATTGATCAATAAAACGCCAGGTTGCTATGAAATCATTATTGATGCTGAAGCAGGCTTGCGCACAAAGGTGGATGCAAAGATCGCTGCTAAAGTCTCCTCGACCGCTTTTTGTTTTTATCCCAGTTTCCCTGATGAGTTGAAAACTGGAAAGGAAATGATCCACTTCTGTCTTAAACAGAATATTAAAGAGTTCTGGCCGCTATTTCTTTACGGCATTATTGCAGCGATAATTGCTCTTGTTCCTCCATTTTCTACTGAAATCTTACTTAATAAAGTCATTCCTGAAGCTAATTTTTCTATGTTTTGGCAAATCACGGCTGCTCTTTTTTTAGCCGCCATCAGCTCCACTCTTTTTCTCTTCCTTCGTTCTCTTGTCATTGTTCGCTTGGAAGGACGCTTCAGCAATCAAATCCAGCTTGGCCTTTGGGATCGCTTGCTAAAACTTTCGCCCCATTTTTTTCGCCATTATAGTGCTGGAAACCTTATTTCGCGCGTCTTGTCAATGGAAGAGATTCGAGCGCTTTTAAGTGGGAATGCCGCGCGTATGATGCTTTCTGGAATTTTTTCTGTTTTTTACATTCTGGCGATGTGGATCTACGCCTCTTCGCTTGCTTGCATTGGCATAGGTATTGTTTTTTTAAGTTTTGTGATTGCGTTTTTTTGTACGCGTATTGTTGTGCGTTTGAATACAGCAAACTTAGAACTGCAAGGAAGAATCAATGGGTTTTTGATACAAGTAGTCTCAGCTGTAGGAAAATTGAGGACCACCGGCACAGAAAAAAATGCTTTTTCTCATTGGGCCTTTCTTTTTGCTAACAGTAAAAAGCTAGACTTGAATTCTCGGCATATTCAAAACATTATGACTGTTTGCAATTCGGTCTTGCCTTTTCTCGCTTTCACTCTTATTTTCTCGGATATGATTGCTCATGAGACCCGACTTTCCATTGGCGCTTTTTTAGCTTTTAATACAGCATTCATCCCTTTCTACCTAGCTTCGATTGATTTGAGCAACACGTGGATGCAAATCGTTCCTATCTTCTCGCTTTGGGAACGTTCTAAGGTCATCGTCGAAGAACCACAAGAGATGCTTTTAAATAATATCCATCCTGGAATCTTGACAGGCGAAATCAGCATTGATGACCTTTCTTTTAAATATGAAAAACAGGGTCCTCTCATTCTCAATAATATTAGTATTAAGGTGAACCCTAAAGAATTTATCGGGATCGCTGGTCATTCCGGTTGCGGAAAGTCGACTTTGGTCAGGCTCCTTCTCGGATTTGAAAAACCGCTTTCCGGTGCCATTTTTTATAATGATAATGATCTAGCTTCTCTAGCTGTTCAAGAAGTGCGAAGACAAATTGGTGTTATTCTCCAAGATGAGGGAATTATTTCGGGCACCATTTATGATAATCTGGTTTGTGGAGGGACTTATTCGCTAGATCGGATTAATCATGTTCTCAACATTTCTGGATTTGTGGAAGACATTAAGACCTTTCCCATGGGACTGCATACCTATTTATCGATGGGAGGGAATACTCTTTCAGGGGGCCAAAAACAACGGCTACTCATCGCTCGCGCACTCCTTCCCAATCCAAAGATTCTCATCTTTGACGAGGCGACAAGTGCCCTAGACAATAAAAACCAAGAAGCTGTCATAGATAGCTTAAACAAACTCGATGTGACACGGATCGTCATTGCCCATCGTCTCAGCTCCATTCGCTATGCTGACAGAATTTATGTGTTCGATTGTGGAAAAATCGTCCAGTTAGGAACATTCGAAGAGATCGCTTCTCAGCCCGGATTATTTGCCGAAATGCTCAAACGCCAAAAACTCTAAGAACCTGAGTTTTAAGTCGCGCGCAGTATATCTTGCTGCCTTCATTAACGCGAGTTTTGGATAACCGCCCTATGAAAATCGATCAGATTTCAGATGGATTTCGTTTCAAAATGAGTGAAGCTGGCGTCGAAGACGCCGCCAGCGAGCGAATTTTGACACAAAATACGCCGAAAGATATCGATTGTCGTAGAGTGCTTATCCAAAACTCGCGTCCATTATTGGGTTTACCAGGTGAGGGCGGCAGAAGATTGGTATTCTGTGACGCGTGTTTCGAAGAAGTTTTTCTCTTTGCCGAGGTCAATTGTCTCGCTCATCCAGGGGAAAGGGTTTTTCGAGCGATAGAGAGCTTTTAGGCCAATGCGCTCAAGCCGCCGGTCGGCGATGTATTGAACATATTCGCGGAACATCGTCGCTGTTAAGCCGAGGATGCCTCGCGGCAAGCAGTCTTGCGCGTATTTGATCTCGAGTTCAACAGCATCTTTAACTTTTTCGATGATCTTGGCCTGGAATGCT
>JASHXO010000074.1 GCA_030043495.1 Candidatus Rhabdochlamydia sp. | reverse complement strand
AAAATGCAAGATTCGTGAGAAAGCCAAGATCATGACCTTGGCGACGAAAGCATGCCTATCGCAGCTCGCGTATAAAGGAGGTTAGGGGACAAGTTGGGTTAATAGCTTTGCGATTTTCCGCAGCCACAGGAACCTTTGGCGTTGGGATTGCTGATTTTAAAGCCGGAACCGTTGAGCCCATCGACGAAATCGATTTCCGATCCGATCAATCTAGATACATCTGCTTTTTTGACATGGACTTCGATGCCATTGGAAAGAAAAACTTCATCATCGTCGTTTGGCTTTCGTGAATAATCGAGCACATATTCAAAACCACTGCAGCCGGCAGCTTTGTTGCCAAAGCGCAACCCCCAGCCTTCTTTCCCTTCTTCTTTGAGGATTTGACGATACTTTTCAGCAGCGCGTTTGGTAAGTGTAATGGTCGAAAGGTCAGTTTTTTCTTCTAAAATTTCATTTAATCGTAAAACCATTTCTTCAACATCTTCAGGAGAAAAACCATGGCTGAGCATGCCAGCTTCCAAAGTCTCCCAGACTGCAGCTCCACAGCCTACGCAGTGTAAACCGCGATTTGTCATTTCTTGTGCCAATTTTTGACTCTTATGAGGGAAACGTGCAAAGATTTCCTCAATTGTCATTTCTTTAGAAACTTTTTTTGCTGTACTTGTTTGAGGCATGAGACTATCCCACTATTTAAATGTTTGATTTTTTCTGGATTTTTGTCAGGTTTTGAAACCGCTTCGAAAGACATTACTTAATAAGTAGCCCAAGAAGCGGTTTCAAAAAATGGCAAAAAAGACACAAAAAGCGAACATTTGGGATAACTCATAGTTAACCTACGATTTAATATTTAATCTTTACACAACCGCCCCTAATCTTACATTGGCAAGCGAGACGTTCTCGATCCTGTTCTCCTAAAAAATCCTTTTCCTCTTGGGTGAATTCGGAAAGATATTCGTGACCTTCGACAATTTCAATGACACAAGTTCCACAGACCCCTTCCGTACAAGCAAAAGGAACTCCCGCTTCTTCACAAATTTCTTGAATTGACGAATCTTCGTCGAGCTCTTTTTCTTCTCCTGTATTTTCAAAGATGAGTTTAGGCATGTTTTTCTCCATTCTTAATTGAAGAAAATTACCAGAAAAGAGGTGAAAAGTAAAGAGAGGCCTTTTTGAAACCGCAAAAATTAAGTTTACAGAGCACTAGGGGGCAAGCTATTAACTTGCCCCCTAATAAATTTATCCTTGTGTCTTAATGACTTAGATAAGTTCAGGCCTTTCATGATTATGAGGAGATGAGTCTTCCGCAAGTAATTCTTGGACAGTCTCTTTTAATGTTTTAACTCCTTCAGGAAATCCACAACGTATCAACATGTCATTTAAGTACATTAGCTCGGATTCGAGCATGTCAATTTTGCTCTCCAGGCTAGCAACCCTAGCCTTGAGTTGATGTACGTATTATCCATAAATTATTACCTTCCCCTAAGGGGACAATTATTCTCTTTATATCTAACATAATTATAACAAAATTAAAATATATATACAAATTATGACACTCCTTTATTTTATCGAAGCCGCGATTATTAATTCATCTACAAAAAACATTCAGAAAAATCAAATTAACATTTCTTATGTCACAATTTTTTACTTAATATCTAATAAAAAATAAAATATACAAGACGTTAATTTTTAGTTAGTTAAGTTGTTATTTTAGTTGTTACACAATATTGAACTAAGTATAATTAGTTTCGTTACGGATAATTATATTAATAATAACGGAGCAAAAAAATTTATGGCTACAGAATGCAGGACGTACGGCACCCAACCACTATCGTTTAACCCTGAGTGTAATAGGCCTACAGAATCAATTTATCCTTCATTGCACGACCTTCCGACATTCTCGATTTCATATCCTTCTTCAAAGTATGAACGTCCCTGTTACGATGAAGGACTTTTAAATGACTACAGAATGCGAATCACTCAGGAAACTCCTATTTCCAACCCATTATCTTACCGGCAAAATAACAACCCATCGATCCCTTATCAATGTCCGATACCTACGGGGCCAGCGATTTTTGAAAAAAAAGACTTGGGAGCTCTCCAGCATTATCTCAGCCATTGTCTTCAGGGATTTGACCCTTGGGCTATCGAAGAGGCACATCCCATTCACAATGAACTTTTGAATATTTGCCGAGGACTTTTAAACAACTGCAAAGATTTACCCTTGGATAGAAAAATTGCCTATTTAAACAATGCGATTGCAGAATTGATTGTAGGATCAAATACTTTTGACGCGTCCGATATACTATCGACCTATACTTCAAGGTTGCCAAAATTTGAACTGCTTGAAATTGCTGTGAGGAACCATTTATTTCTAGGATTATTGCATCAAGAAAAATCTGAAATTGAAAAATTTCATTCATTCAATAAAAAAATTCCAAATAATTTAGATCAAAAAGAACTTGATTTAATTAATTTTGGAACCAAAAATGGCTTTTATAATTCTCCGAACTATAACATGTATCCGGTTCTTCTCGGTGATCTCTTATCGCCTTATCTGTTTTCTTGCATTGAAAAAGCACGAGTTGATCTACCGCTAGAGGCCGCATTACAAAAAAATGAAGAACTCATCTCAAATCAACTCAAGACATTAGAATTGTCTGATAAGCCCTCTCAAGGCTCAGTAACATTTGAAGGAATCCTAAGAGATGGCATTACCCGTAAAGTCGTTACTCAAATCGCAGCTCAATATAGAAAAGAATTTCAAGAAAAAGGAACGATCAACCGAAATCAACTATCTCTCGATGCTGCAAAATTGTTAAATTTTTATACTGCACAGGGAAAATTTATTTCCGGTTTTGAAATCGGTAGTCAACTCCTTGCCGAAATATTTGAATTGCCTATGAGCGATTGTCCTTTTGCTTCAGTGCGTGCACAAATCTTTCAAGAAAAAAACGAACAATTAGCATCTCCGACTGTTCCAGAAAAATCTTATCCCAAATTTTTTCAATGGATACCGCTGCCGTTCGCTTCGTCTAAAAAATCTGCGGATCAGCGCCAACTTGAAATTGAAGCTTTAGTAGGAAGAAAACTCGAGACAGTAGATTGGGCAGAAAAAGACTGGCAAACGTTAACAAAACCGACTTTCGTTCCAGTACCTCTTATCCCTCAAAGTTTCCAACCTTCAGCACCGCCGCTACAGGAACAGAATGAAGTCATAATGATGCCGGAATCAAATTTTGAAAACACAACTATACAATCAATAAATCCAACGGTTCAAATCATTAATTCAACACCTGTGG
>JASHXO010000073.1 GCA_030043495.1 Candidatus Rhabdochlamydia sp. | reverse complement strand
ATTTGCAGTGTTTGAAAGAACGATGGAGATCAAAGGCACCGTCCTCTTCCATACGGTGCAGTAAATCGGCATAAGTGTGGTGTTTGTTGTGAGCGGTGAAGTTGAACCCGCCGAGTTTGATGCGGCGCTCGGTTTCTTTTACCCAATCATCTGCTTCTTGCTTGCGATCGAATGTCTTGCAAACAGATGGGTAACCATCAATTCGGATGACGGCTCGCCAATTTTTGCTTCCTTTGCGTTTGTACACCGATGCCATTGCTTTTTCCTTTTTGGTTAAGAGGTTAAAGCGATTGGCGTGCTGGGTAAATGTTTTCTTCGCTGCACCATTTTTGCACCATTTAGACAAAAGGATAGACTCAATTTATTTTTGAGTCTACCTGATTGCTATCTAAATGTGCTGAAATGAGCTAGATAAGAAATTGAGACTTGATGGACTCGAACCATCGACCCTCTCATTAAAAGTGAGATGCTCTACCGACTGAGCTAAAGTCTCGTAAAAGAGTAAGTGCTCGCGTGAACACTTACGAATGTGACCCCAAGGGGATTCGAACCCCTGTTATCAGAATGAAAATCTGGTGTCCTAGGCCAGGCTAGACGATGGGGCCTTTAAATCAAAAAAAGATGCCATCATTTTAATGCAGCGAACCTGTTTATTTCAAGTGTTAAACCGTCATGATCTCTTTTTCTTTCGCCGCGAAGAGATCATCGATTTCCTTGCAGAATTTATCGGTAAGGTCCTGAATCCCCTTTTCCTCTTTTTTCATGATATCTTCAGTGACAATCCCATCGGCTTTTTGTTTGCGGACAAGTTCATTATTTTTCCGACGAATATCGCGGATGACGATCTTCGCATCTTCGGCCTTTTGTTTACCCTGTTTAACGATTTGTTTGCGCATCGATTCGTCCATCGGAGGAACATTGATGCGTACCACTTGTCCCTCGAGGACTGGCTGAAGGTTTAAATTTGCCTTTTCAATCCCTTTGGCGATCGCTGCAGAAGTTTGAGGATCGAAAGGACTAATGAGAAGTTGTCTAGGCTCAGGAACTGTGACATTGGCGAGTTCTTTGATGCGCATCTGCGAGCCGTAAGCTTCGACGATAACGCCATCGAGCATCGCTGGATTAGCTCGGTTGGTGCGCAAATTCTTGAGTTCATTTTTAAAATGTTCAAGCGCTGCTTGCATTTTCGATTTTGTCTGTTCCGTGACGCTGCTCATTCTCACCTCCGATGACTAGCAATCCTTTTTTCTGTCCGCAGACGGCTTTAAGCATCGCACCTTGTTCAAATAAGTTAAATACGCAAGGGTACACGATTCCCATTTGGACGCCGAGTGCATAAACCTCTTTGATTGCATGAGCAATATACTGGCACGGGCGATGCTCAATGCCAAATTTTTGCTCACCCATAAGCGCTTCTCCCGAAAGCTTCAGGAGAACTCGCTTATAAGCTACTTTAGAGGTGGAAGGCACGCGGACTATCCTCCGACTTTCCAACGATGATAAGCCTTAATGCTGAGTTGTTTGTTCAATCGCTTTCCTTCTTGTTCGAGAAGATGGCCAATTGTAATCGTATTGTCTTTGACATATTTTTGACAGATCAAACAAACCTCATCGCAGAAAGCCTTGATCTTGCCTTCGACAATTTTATCAATAATGTTCGCTGGTTTGCCTTGGACTTGGCTTCGTGCAATCTCTTCTTCTTTCGCGCGAACGTCAGGTGGAACATCTTCTGGGCGAAGATACTCAGGAGATTCTGCCGCAACGTGCATCGCAATATCCCGAGCAAGAGCTTCTTGTCCGGAGCCGCCAGAAAGTAAAACAGCGACGACAATTTTACCGCCCATGTGAGAATAAAGGCCGATAGATAAGTCTAAAGTTTTTGGGAGGATGGAAACACGCTTGACTTGAATATTTTCTCCAAGGCTTTGCATGACGAGTGCTCGATATTGATCGAGGGAAATGGATGTGTCCTTTGAATAGGGCCTTTTCATTAAAACATCCAAAGATGAGGTCGCAGAATCTGCTGCTGCTTGCGCAACATCGCGTAAGAACTGCTTGAATTTTTCATTTTGCGTAACAAAATCTGTCTCCGCATTGACCTCGACAAGAGCAACGGCTTCATTGCCTTCTGCAGCGCCAATAAGACCTTCATTCGTTTCGCGTCCCTCTTTTTTAACGGCGGAGGCCATTCCAGATTTGCGAAGGATGTCGATCGCTTTGTTCATATCGCCGCCAGCCTGTTCAAGCGCTTCTTTACACTTGCCCATGCTCACTCCGCTGCGATCGCGCAGTTCTTTAACCATTTCAGCAGTGACTTTTCCGCTCATAGTTCTTCCCCTTCGCGCTCTTCTTTATCTTTGATTTCGAATTCGAATTGCTCGACTTCTGCTTCTGCTTCAAGCTCCTGCTCTCTCTCATCGCCTTTTGCAACGGCAACGTTGAGCTCGTTTTTACGATCGATGATTGCTTGCATAAGAGCTTGAAGGATAAGCTTGATGCTCTTTAATGCATCATCATTGCATGCAATGACATAATCAATTGGATCAGGATCGCAATTGGTGTCGACGAGCGCCATAACAGGGATGCCGAGTTTTTTCGCTTCTGCTACAGCAATGTGTTCACTGCTAGGATCAACAATGAGCAATAGTCCTGGCAGTTTTCTCATCGCGCGAATACCAGAGAGGTTGCGCTCGAGCTTTGTTTGTTCTTTGCTGAGCATCGAGAGTTCTTTTTTCGTCAATCCTTCGCCACCTGTTGCAATCTTCTTTTCAATGCGCTCTAATGTCTTCACAGATTGACGGATGGTCATGAGGTTTGTCAGTGTGCCGCCGAGCCAGCGTTCAGAAACATAAAATTCGCCGCACTCTTCTGCGCATTCTTTGACCACGCCTTTCGCTTGTTTTTTTGTTCCGACGAATAGAATCGATTTGCGTTTGGAGACCATTTCTTTGACCACTTGAACCGCGTTGCGGATTTGCTGCATGGTCTTTGCTAAATCGATGATATATATTCCGTTGCGCTCTTCGAAAATGAAGCGTTTCATTTTCGGATTCCAACGGTGTCTTTGGTGCCCAAAATGCGCACCGCTTTCAAGTAATTCCTTAATCGTGACGTCTGCTGTTGCCAAGCCTTGTCCCTTTATGTTGACGACGGCATCCTCTTCTATCCTAATTCTTTAAAGCTGAGCTTTAACAAAAGGGTGAAAGGATTTCAGTCTTGGTTAAAATTATCAGGGTGTTCCTCTAAAACCAGTTCTTTAACTGGTTAGACAACCCTGGGTTATGGAATGTTTCCCGCCAGGCGGGAAATTCCTGTGCTGTGCAGTATGTTAACACAGTTCTACAGGCTGTAACCGGCATTCCCACGGCCAGTCCTCGCGGTTGAACGAGAAAAAGCGCCTGATCAGAATCGAACTGACACAAGTAGCTTGGAAGGCTACGGTTCTACCATTGAACTACAGGCGCATAAAAAAATCAGATGTATTTTTAACAAATGGAGATTTTTTTTCCAAGGAAATGTCTTCTCTCAAAAATAAAATTTATAAGAAGAAAACAATTATACGTTAATCGGGATTTACGACAAGAGGATTTTTTGATTAAACTAAGCGGTTAAGAGTCGTTCTTTGGGGTGCAGGCTCAATGGATTACAATATTCCCGATAAAACCAACAGGGTCCTCAATATCATTATCCTGGGACTACTATTGATTTTGGTCCGCGTCTGGTATCTCTCCGTTATTCAACATGATGAGCATGTAGAAAAAGCGCGTCGACCCAAGCGCCGCACTGTCATTGAGAAGCCCGAACGCGCGACAGTTCGCGATCGTTTCAACATCCCTTTTGCCCTTAACAAGATTCAATACAACGCGGCAATCTGTTATGCAGACATCCGTCAAATCCCAGCTGCAAAATGGGAAAGAAATAAGGAAGGAAAGCACGTTCGGGTGTCTGTGAGATCGTCATACATTAAAAATCTGGCTGATCTGCTCGCCAAAGAATTGTCGGTGGATGCGCAAAAAATTGAGGATACGATCTACGGAAAAGCTTCGCTTTTTCCGCACACTCCTTTTATTTTAAAGGAAGACCTTTCCGAGCAAGAATACTATCGCTTAAAAATGTTGGAAAAAGACTGGGTGGGGATCAGAACCGAACAGGGCTCAAAGCGTTATTATCCTCTTGGGAAAATTGCTTCGGATGTGATTGGCTACATGGGTGCGATCAGTTCTAAAGAGTATTACGCAATTGCTGAAGAACTCGCTATTTTGCAAACCTATCTGGAAAAACGAGAAGCAGGAGAAGTGGCCGTATTGCCCAAGGGCTTCCACAATCCTTTAGAAGTCAGGGAGCGGGTGAAAGCTTTGCAAGAAAAAGCCTATACGATTAATGATCTCATCGGCAAAGCGGGAGTTGAGGCCGCCTTTGATGCAGACTTGCGCGGATACGCGGGCAAAAAAACTTTCGAGGTCAACACAAAAGGGAATTTTCTGCGGGAACTTCCTGGCGGGCGTAAAGGAATACCTGGCCAACGATTATTGCTATCGATTTCTTCCGAACTTCAAGAATTTGCCGAGCAACTGCTCGCTCAAAATGAGGCAGTCCGGGAAATGCATCATACTAATGGAGCTGCGGACTTAAGCATTCCATGGATCAAAGGCGGTGCCATTGTTGCACTGGATCCCAAAACAGGTGAAGTGATCGCTCTCGCTTCCTACCCGCGGATCGATCCCAATGATTTTATTCCCTCGCGCATCCCGGACGCCAAGGCCACTAAACAGGCTGCAATTGCCAAATGGTTAGAAACTGAAACTTACATCGGAGAAATTTGGGATGGGAAAAGACCTTTAGAACGCGAGCGGTTTGACGAAGAAACACATTCTTTTTACGAAGAAACGATCGAACTGTCCCTTGAAAAATATTTCGAAACAATCTTGCCACCTCACAGCGAGCTATTATCAGCAATGCATAGTGTTGCCACTGTTGGCGCAGCGATTTCCATACAAGAAACGATGGAAAAATTGCTGCAACAGTCCGGCCAGACGAATACGCGGGTTTTGATTGGATCTCTGTATTCGGAAGAACCGCACCGCCCTTTGAAATCACCTTCTTCGATCGAAGAAAAAAGAAATGTTGAGCAACATTTAATGCAAAATAATGCTGAGACATTGGCCCTAAAACAAAAGATCGAACCCATATTGGGCCGAGTCAAATATAATGACGACAAACTACTTATTCTCGATCTCTGTCGAATGGTAGCGGATAAAGAGCGATTTTCACCTCAGCTTGTCGAAAGCGTTGAGTCTCTTTCCCTCTCAGGATATCATCTTCTCAATCAATCCTTTTCCATCATTCACAGTTATCTTCAAACACAGATGCGCGCTTGGTTTCATAAGCAAGATTTTCAATCCTGGCGCACTCAAAACTTTAAAGAATTCCTAAGAACTAAAAGAAAAGAAGAAAAAGAAAAAAAACAGTACGCCAAACCCTATACCGACTATCTCGATCAAATGGAAAAACAGATGTTCAAAGCCTTTTGGGAAGAACATCGTTTATCGCTTCTGCATGCTTTTTTAATCGATGCCAAAGAAGAAATCGG
>JASHXO010000012.1 GCA_030043495.1 Candidatus Rhabdochlamydia sp. | reverse complement strand
CGCTCTTTTTAAGACAAAAAAACTTATCGCTTTTTTTGATTTTGCCTACCAAGGGCTTGGCCGAGGAATCGAAGAAGATGCTGAAGCCATCCGTCGTTTTGTGAAAGACAGATTAGAAATATTGATCGCGGTATCTAATGCGAAAAACATTGCAGTTTATGGGGAGCGGGTCGGTTGTTTATTTATTGTAACGGAGACAGCAAAAATTGCAGAACATATCTCTTCTCGTGTAAAACAGATGATTCGGGTGAATTATTCTAATCCCCCCTTGCACGGAGCGAAGGTGGCTGCCTGTATATTAAGCACTCCTTCTTTGCGTCAAAAATGGGAAAGCGAAGTTAAAGAAATGAGAGAAAGGATCAATACACTGCGCCTTGAACTCACTGAGCATTTGGCTGTAAAAAGCAAAACCGTTGATTACAATCATCTTAGAAGAGGAAGGGGAATGTTCTGCTATACGGGATTGACGAAAGCGCAAGTAGACCGCATGATAGAAGAATATGCAATTTATATGCCAAGCGATGGAAGAATCAATGTTTGCGGGTTAAATCAAAATAACCTCGATTATGTTGTCAATGCCATCGTAGCCGTGTCGCAATAGAAATATGAGCCTATGTGTCCGCAGCTTTGCCAAATTCCCAACTTTTGAGTCCATTTGAGCAATTGCAACTCCAGTTTTTAAAAATTTGAAATCGGGCGCGGGCACGCCACAACTGGGCGCAAAATTAAAGTACGAATCCTATGCGTCGAATATCTTACCGTCCTTATCTCTTTCTCATTCTCTTTTTTTTCTGTGTGATGAGTTTGTCTCATGAATCTTCTGAACATATCCGTTCCTGTGTGGTCTGTTCTTTCGCCCCTTGTTGGAGAGGTTTCAATTTCTTAAAGGAAAAAACGCTTTTTCTATTAACCCTTCCTTTATCCAGAGTAGGGCATTCGCCTGGAGATACTTTTGAAATTGAACGTCTGTCTCAGGAAAATCAACTTTTACGATCACAGATTGAAAATGTCAGAGAATGGCTTTTATATGAGGATCGCATCCAGGAACAGGTCGCGCGTTACAAACTTCTTTCGCAAACACATTTAAAGGATATTTTCTGGAAAGAGTTTTTCAAAAGACGAAGTCAAGAACTCTGTCATTCACTAAATTTACAGATTTGTGCCCTTCCCGCCAAAGTGATTTTTCGGGAACCTGCGTCTTGGAGCAGTACTTTGTGGATCAATTTGGGAGAAAAAGACAATCAAAAGTTAGAAAAGAAGATTGTCGGCAAAAACAGCCCTGTTCTCTTAGGCACGTCGATTGTCGGTGTCGTCGAGTATGTCGGAGATCATCAGTCTCGGGTTCGATTGATCACCGATTCGCGTTTAACGCCCTCTGTGCGTGCTTGCCGGGGCAATGAACAAAACTGGTATCTCTTAGAGCATTTAGAAGCTTTAATTTTTTCTTTGGAATTACGCGAAGATCTTTTCTCTTCAACTGAAGAGCGCGCAGCTCTCAATCAGCATCTCGATCATCTTAAAAAATCCCTCCTTCAACAATCTGGAGATTTCTATCTCGCAAAAGGGGAAATTCACGGAACGAGCTATCCCTTGTGGCGCTCGCGAAACCAAGTGTTGAAAGGAATAGGGTTCAATTACGATTTTTCCGATGATGAAGGACCTGCGCGAGATTTGCGCTCAGGAGAACCGTATGCGATGTCTCGCAGGGGAGAATTAATCCCTCTTTTAAGGCCGGGAGATCTTCTCGTCACGACCGGCTTGGATGGGGTTTTTCCTCCCGGCTTTCGCGTTGGCATTGTTTCGGCTATTCAAATGCTCAAGGAAGGAGCTTCTTCCTATGAAATTGAAGCTGTTTCTACAGCAGGAGATCTCAATCTTTTAACTCATGTCTTCGTGCTTCCTCCATCTGACAGAGCATTCTGAACGTCTCTTAAACTCAGTTTTCTAGTGCTCTGTAAACTTAATTTTTGCGGTTTCGGCTACGTCAAAGCCCCGCGGTTAAACGATCTGAATTTATCCCTCACTCGATTCCTAAAATCCTGACCTAATATCGAGTCAGCAGCTAAGAAAATCATGCTCAATATGTTACATGTCAAGTCAAATTTTCATCAAGTCGTTTCTTCAATCACGAATGGTATATTCGTCCTCCGGTATAATAATAAGCCTCAAATTCTAAAGAGTTTAGCGTAATTTTCTAGATTAAGTACAAATTGCTTTAAAATAATATTTAAAATAAATTGTTGTTTCTGCTAATTAGTAAAATTGTGAACCTTAACTATAATTTTTTGGGGAGCATATGAATGTTACAAAAATGATTGGAATGATTTTTTTGGCTGTCTACCTGATTTTAATGGGATTGGCCACGATGTCGGAAGTCAACCTTGCACCAATGGCAAGTAATATTGTTCAGCTATTAGGTGTTGCTGCTGGGGTACTTATTTTGGTATCCATTGGTAGATTTACAAAAGATAGTTCTAAAAAATAGAAAATATAGATCTCTCAATATCCTTTTTCTTTATGGTAAATGTTAATTATTTATCACAAAGGCTTCGATATTAATTGAGAATTGTCAATAAAGGTAAATATGAGAATTGTAAAAAATATTTCTGTGATTCTGTTGGGAATCTATCTGTTCTTTAGTGCAGCATTTAAAATGTTCGCTTTTAAGGCAACAGGTCCTGTCGGCTTTTGCTTAGGTCTTGCTGGAATTGGAGCCGGTATTTTAATGCTGCTGGCAATTAGAGAATACTTGCACTTTGGTGAAAAGTGATTGGACATGAGGTGTGATCCGATAATATATCGAACAACAACAATGTCTACAGACTAAAAGGCGCGATTCATCTCGTTCCCTAAAAGAGCCGGGTTTTCTCGCGCCCATGGATGAATTTCAAGATATACCGAAATGAACTCAAAAGTTGGGAGTTTGGCAAGATGGTTGTGCAAATTTTTTGTCTGGAGTGAGCGACCATTGTGCAAACACAAGGCGCGAGTGAAAACAACAAATGTGCTGCGTAGCCAACGTAGTCAAAAGCCAATTTTTTGAATCATTTTCGGTATACATCTATCTTTCGAGCACAAGAAAATTTAGCAGTGCAATCTTGTCTTTCTAATTCTGGATAAGTGTCAAAAAATCTCAAGAGGTGTAAATTGAAAATTTGCTTGGCGGAAAAATGGGCATTTTCAAGTGTTTGCAAAGGCTGTGGCGCTTTAGCCGCGGTTCACGCTTGTCTCAATGGTTATTTATCACAGGCAGTCTTGTGTTTATTATTGGAACCCTCTTTCTTAGGAAATCTCCTCCAGAAACTTGTTTTAAGAACAAGGAGGTAGTCTTTTTTTTCCATTCATCAATAGATTTGACTCCGCGCGTCAGCATTCCTATCAAATCAATTCAGGTCTTTGATGATTTAGAATTTACGGATGTCGCTATTAA
>JASHXO010000072.1 GCA_030043495.1 Candidatus Rhabdochlamydia sp. | reverse complement strand
AGGTAGGGGCGTGGCCCAACAATGCTTAAGTCGCCGATCAGAACATTCCAAAATTGAGGAAATTCATCTAAAGACGTTCTGCGCAAAAAGCTGCCGATTCGTGTCAGTCGCGGGTCATTTTTCAATTTGAAATATTTTTGCCATTCTTGACGAAGATCTGAATTGCTGTTTAACATCACTTCAAGTCTTTGGTCTGCATCTCGATGCATCGAACGGAATTTCCAGAATTTAAACAGACGCCCTTTTCTTCCAATCCGCAGGCTGCAATAAAAAATAGGGCCAGGGGAACTCAACTTCACAAAGAGAGCAATCAGAGCAAAAAAAGGAAGGCCGATGATTAAAGCTGTCAAACTGAACAAAATATCAAAACTTCGTTTGAGCCAATTATGAACAATCACTTTCTCGTCAATTTCGAGCTGCCATGTCGCAGTTAAAGACGTATCAGTGGAAAACTCATTTAGCGTCATATTTTTAAAAGCTCTGAGTTCAATGTGATGTTATTTTAACATTTTTTATGGTGGATCTTTTTTTGTCAAAAAGTATACCCAAAACCCAAAACTGAACTCTCAGCTATTTTTTACGATAGATCATTTGTTCAAAAAGCATATTTAAAAGGGGGGCCGTGGAAGAAAGATTATTTAAATTTTCTTTTGCAGTTTGGAGCAAGATCTGGGCTTTGGTTCGGGCTTCTTCGATCCCGACCAAGGAGACGGCTGTCGCTTTTTCCCTCTCGAAGTCGGAGCCGATCATTTTTCCTAACTCTTCTTGAGAGCCCGTATAATCGAGGACATCATCGATGAGCTGGAAAGCGACACCGATTGCAGAACCCGCTTTTCTAAGCGAATCCAAATCGTGGGAAGAAACGGATGAGATAATCCCTCCAAATTCCAGCGCAGCAATGATCAGTCCTGAGGTTTTTCTGAGATGCATCTGTTCTAAAATTTTCCAATCAATTGCTCGGCCTTCGGAAAGAAGGTCGATCATTTGACCGCCGATCATACCGTGGGCGCCTGCGCGTTTTGCCAAAGAACCGACGAGGTCCAATTTTTGGTCGGAATCGAGATGAGGGGCGCTGCTGAGAATCTCAAAAGCATAAGTCAATAAAAAATCTCCTGTCAATAGTGCATGCCATTCAGGATAGACTTTATGTAGAGTAGGCTTGCCCCGCCTGAGGTCATCGTCGTCCATACATGGAAGATCGTCATGAATTAACGAATAGGTATGGATCATCTCGATGGCACAAGCGGGGATTAAGGCATGATCTAGATCAACGCCGAAGCTCTCGCAAACCGCAAAAACGAGCATGGGGCGCAGGCGTTTCGCAGGAGCGAACAGGGAGTAACGCGCAGCAAAGAAAAGCGGCGAATAAGGAAGGTCGTTCGATTGCGAGACGAGCTGCTGCAATTGATTCTCGATTTTAGTGCGGGCATTATGCTGAAAAAGATGGAAGTCCATTTTTTTGTTTTTCTTGAAGAGAATGGATAATTAGAGAGAGTTCTTTTTTAGATGAAGGAACCCCGATGCCGAAATATTCAAAGCCGAGCGCTCTCATTTCTGAAAGTTGATATTGGTTTCTTCCATCGAACAGAACTTTTTGTTTGAGATGGGGAAGAATTTTTGGAAAATCGACGAAACGAAACTGTTTCCATTCTGTAATCAGAGCAATCGCATCAGCACGATGGGCGGCATCATATTCATCTTTGCAAAATTGTAAGCAAGGATGTTGTCCCAAAATTTTGCGTGCGTTGGCAATGGCGACAGGGTCGTAGGCGCGGATAAAAGCTCCTTGGTTTAGCAATTCCTGTATTAATGTCAGGGAGGGCGCTTCGCGGATGTCATCGGTATCAGGTTTGAAGGCAAGCCCCCAGATGGCAATCGTTTTCTCTTTGACTCCACCTTGAGCGGAAAAATAGGAATATATTTTTCTCGCCAGCATTTTCTTTTGCCGTTCATTGACCTGGTCGACGGCTTCCAGGATTGATAATGAAACATCATGCTGTTTGGCAATTGAGCACAGAGCCCGGATATCTTTGGGAAAACAAGAGCCTCCATATCCTACGCCGGCATAAAGAAATTGATAGCCGATTCGCTGATCGGAGCCAATTCCAATCCGCACCTGCTTAATATCTGCCCCAGTTTGTTCGCATAAATGAGCAAGCTCATTCATAAATGAAATGCGCAATGCGAGCATCGCATTCGCGGCGTATTTTGTCATCTCCGCAGAGACGAGGTTCATGAAGAAGATGCGATCGTGGTTGATTGTAAAAGAAGAATAAATCTCGTGCATGATCTTGGCAGACTGTGCATTCTCAACGCCTAATATGATTCTGTCCGGTTTCATACAGTCGTTGATTGCACACCCCTCTTTAAGGAACTCAGGATTGGAGACGATGTCAAAAGCAATCTCTGCATCTCGCTCTTTCAAAATCGAAGAGATCAGTTGTTTGATTTGATCGGAGGTCCCAACTGGCACTGTCGATTTATTGACGATGATCTTATAGCTGCTCATATGTCGTGCAATCTGGGACGCCGCAGAGTAAACGTAGGAAAGGTTGCAAGAACCATCTTCATGGGAGGGGGTCGGCAATGCCAGGAAACACACATCAGATAGCTCAATTCCATCGTGATATTCCGTCGTGAAAGAAAGCCTTCCAGCTTCTACATTGCGTTCCACAAGTTCTTTTAGTCCAGGCTCGAAAATAGGCATGATGCCTTTTTTCAAATTGGCAATCTTTTGTTCATCGATATCTAGACAGATAACATGATGTCCCATCTCTGAAAAACAGGCGGCGGTGACAAGACCAACATATCCTGTTCCGACCATAAGGATTTTCATACGCGACCGATGTTAGATTTTTCCAAGAACGAATGGCTTTTTGTGAAATCGACTCACTCCAATGTCCAAAGTCCAGTTAAATTAATAAAATCATAGCGACTTAAGCGGATAAATTGCCATCTTTTAACAGCAAAGTTTTGCCGCAGAGTGAAGAAAATTCTTTATCATGGGTCACGACAATGAGACTTTTATTAAAATCTCTGGCAAGTCCAATGAGGAGGGAATGGACTTCCTGAGAATGCGCGTGATCGAGATTACCTGATGGCTCGTCCGCAAGAATCAGATCGGGATCATTGCAAAGAGACCTTGCGATCGCAGTACGTTGCTTTTCCCCTCCAGAAAGGAGCTTTGCAAAAAAATTTGCACGGTCTTTCAGCCCCACGATCTCCAGCAGGTTTAAAGCGCGCAGATAGGCTACAGAGCCTTTATGGGTTGGCTTACGCGCGATCTGAGCGGGCATGAGCACATTGTCGAGGACAGTGTAATCATCGAGCAGATTGTAGCTTTGAAAAATGAAGCCGATATGTTGATTGCGCAGATCAGGCAGGGGAGCCTCTGCTGTATTTTGCCCGCAGATTTCAAGTGCGCCGCTCGACGGTCTTTCCAATGTTCCCAAGATGTGCAAAAGTGTGCTTTTCCCTTCTCCAGATTTGCCGACAATGGCGATCGATTCTCCTCGGTGGACCTCCAAGTCAATTCCTTTCAGCACTTCAATAGGAGCAGGAGTGAGAAACTTCTTGGTGATCTGCTTTGCTTTTAGAATTCTTTCCATTATTCCGACCTCAAAATCGCAGATGGGCGGAGACGGCAAGCTTTAATTGCTGGTACAAGTCCTGCCAAAAGAGAGAGAAGTGGGGTGGTCACCAAAATGAATGTCAAAGCATTATGGCTTAAAGTGTTAGGAAGTGATTTTCCGAAAAATGTCGTATTGAAAGCATTATGTCCCTGGATAAAGCTGAGGAATTGAACGACGATGTCAATATGATGAAGAGTGAACGCTGCTGCGACGGCCCCAATGATGCTGCTTAAGATTCCCATGGTCATGCCGCAGGACCCGAAAATGATAGCGATGCTTAAATTGCTTGCTCCCATTGTTTGCAAAATGCCGATCTCGCGCTTTTTA